>DATLZP010000362.1:0-3585 GCA_035573935.1 Actinomycetota bacterium | reverse complement strand
GAGGGGGGGCGGGCCACGACGCTGATCGACGGCGCGATCGCCGTCCTGGAGCCCGGGACGGGGCCCCGTCGCCTGGTCCCCGTGGAGGACGTCCCGGTCACGATCGCCGGGATCTCCACGCCGAACGTCCAGAACGCGATGGCCGCGGCCTCCGCCGGACTCGGGATCGGGCTCCCGGAGCGGGCCGTGGTCCGCGGCCTCCGCTCGTTCCTCCCGGAGCCGGAACGGAACCCCGGCCGGGCCAACCTGTTCCGGTGCGACCGGCGGGTCGTGGTCGTGGACTACGCGCACAACGAGGCCGGGATGGCCGGCCTGACGGAGCTCTGCCGCGGCCTCTGCCCCCCGGGCTCCGAGGTCTGGGTGGCGTTCTGCACGGCGGGCGACCGGACCGACCGGATCCTCCACCGGTTCGCCTACCGGGCGGCCCGGGGGGCCGACCACGTGGTCATCGCGGAGCTCCACCGCTACCTGCGGGGACGGGACCCCGCCGACCTCGTGGAGCGGCTCCGGGCCGGTGCCCTGGAGGGGGGCGCTACGGAGGTCCCGGTCTTCCCCGACGAGGTCCGGGCGCTCCGGTGGATGCTCCGGGCCTCCCGACCGGGGGACGTCGTCGCGATCACGGCGCTCGGCCAGCGGCCCGAGATCTTCCGGATGCTCGCCCGGCGGGGAGCGGAGGGGCTGTCGCCGGCGGCGGTCAGGCGCCTGGCCGGGCGGGTCCGGCAGCAGGTGGGTCGGGGGGGCCGGGGGTGAACCCCGGCCCACAGGGGTGGGGTCGGATGGGTCCCGGCTACAGGCCGACGTCCGGCGCGATGCTCACGATCTCCGGGTCGGGGATGGGCTCCCCGCCGTCCCCGCCGACGCGGACGATGGCCGGCGCCGCCAGGGAGCGGCGGCGCTCGAGCTCGGCGAAGACCGCGCCGGCATCGTCCACGCAGAGCACCACGAGGTCCCCGGGGCGGCTCCGATCGAGCGCCGCCCGGACCGCCTCCATCTCGTCCAGGACGACGTCCACGGAGCCGGCCCGGGCCCCCTCCCGCATCGCCTCCCGGACCCCCTCCAGCACGAGCGCCGCGGTCTCCCCGCGCTTCCGGCCCCGGGTGTTGCGGTCCTCCCGGACGATCACCTCGTCGAAGGACCGGGCGGCGACCCGCCCCAGCTCGCGCATGTCCTCGTCCCGACGGTCGCCGGCCGTGGCCACGACGGCCACCCGGAGGTTCGCCTGCCACCCGGTCCCGCCCGGGGCCCGGGCCATGCGCTCCACGAAGTCCCCCAGGGCCCGGAGCCCCGGCGGGTTGTGGGCGTAGTCGATCAGGACCTTCACCCCGTTCAGGTCCACCAGGTTGAGCCGCCCCGGGGCCTGGAAGAACGAGGTGGTGAACGTGCGCAGGCCCTGCCGGATGTCGTGGAGGTGGGCGCCGGCGGCGTGCGCCGCGGCCGCCGCGGCCAGGGCGTTCTGCACGTTCATCCGGGCCCGGCCCTCGAACGTGGCGGGGAGCAGGTGCACCCAGGCGATCGGCATCGTCCGCCGCCCCTCCCGGAGCACGATCAGCTCGCCCAGGTTCCCCGGCTGGAGGACCACGGCCTTCCGACCCCGGCGGACCCACCGCTCGACGAAGGGGTGCTCCTCCTGCATCGAGAACAGGATCACCTGCCCCGAGCACGCCTTGCGCATCTCCAGCACGAGCGGGTCGTCCGCGTTCAGGACCGCGTACCCGCTCCGGGGGACCGCCTCCACGATCACCTGCTTCACCGCGGCGAGCTGCTCGATGGTCTCGATCCCCTTCAGGCCCAGGTGGTCGCCCTGCACGTTCGTCACCACCGCGACGTCGTTCCGGCCGTACCCCAATCCCTCCCGGAGGATCCCGCCCCGGGCCACCTCGAAGACCGCGAAATCCACCCGAGGGTTCTGGAGCACCATCTGCGCCGAGCGGGGCCCGCTGGCGTCCACCCGCCGGACGAGCCGCTCGTCGATGTAGATCCCGTCGGTCGAGGTGACCCCGACCTTGTAGCCCATGCCCCGGAAGATGTGGGCGATCATCCGGACCGTCGTCGTCTTGCCGTTCGTCCCGGTCACCGCCACGATCGGGATCCGGGAGGGCGTGCCGGGGGGGAACAGCAGGTCGATCACGTGCTTGGCCACGTACTGCGGCTCCCCCTCCGTGGGGTGCGTGTGCATCCGGAACCCCGGCGCCGCGTTCACCTCGACGATCGCGCCGCCGGTCTCCCGGACCGGCTGGGAGATGTCGGGGGTGAGGAAGTCGATCCCGGCGACGTCGAGGCCGACCACCCGGGCCGCCTCCTCGGCGATCTCCACGTTGTCCTCGTGGGCCTCGAAGGTCCGGTCGATCGAGATCCCCCCGGTGGACATGTTCCCGGTGGCCGCCAGCTGGACCACGGCGCCCTCGGGCGGGACGGCGTCGAGCCCGTAGCCCTGCCTCCCCAAGAGCTCCAGGGCCGCGTCGTCCACCCGGATCCGGGTGAGCACCTTCTCGTGCCCGATCCCCCGCCGGGGATCGGCGTTCGCCATCTCCACGAGCTCCGCCACGGAGTGGACGCCGTCCCCCACCACGTGGGCCGGCACCCGCTCCGCGACGGCCACCATGTGCCCGCCGATCACCAGGACCCGGTAGTCCCGGCCCCGGACGAAGGTCTCCACGACGACCTCGCCCCGCCGGGCCTGCTCCCGGGCCCGACGGAACCCCACCCGCACGTCCTCCTCGGTCCGCAGGTCGAGGGAGACGCCCCGGCCGTGGTTCCCGTCGAGCGGCTTCGTCACCACCGGGAACCCGATCCGGGCCGCGGCGGCCAGGGCCTCGTCCTCGGTCCGCACCACCTCCCCCCGGGGCACCGGGAGGCCGGCCGCCTCCAGGAGCCGCGCGGTGAGCCGCTTGTCCTGGGCGATGTCCACGGCCAGGGCCGAGGTCCTCGAGGTCATCGTGGCCCGGATCCGCTGCTGGTACCTCCCCTGCCCCAGCTGGACGAGCGAGTACTCGTTCAGCCGCATCCAGGGGATGTCCCGGGAGACGGCCTCGTCCACGATGGCCTGGGTGGAGGGGCCGAACGCCCGCCGCTCGGCCAGGAGGATCAGCCGCTCCAGCTCCGCCAGGAAGTCGAAGGAGGGATCCGGCTCCACCAGGTGGTTCACGAGCCGCACGGCGAGCCTGCCGGCCTCCAGCCCCACCTGCTCCTCGGAGTAGCCGAAGATCACGTTGTAGCGGCCGGGCTCGCCGGCGCTCCGGGTCTTGCCCCGGTACACGTGGGCGCCGGACTCCCGCTGGAGCTCCAGCGCCACGTGCTCCGCGACGTGGCCCAGCCACGTCCCCTCCACCAATCGCTCCCGGAAGCCGCCGGGCCGGCCCAGCGAGCAGGTGTGCTCGCCCACGCCGGGGAGGAGGTCGAGGAGGCCCTCCACGAACCCCGGGATCGTGTTGGACGGCCACGCCTCGAGCGAGCCGAGATCCACGAGCATCCGGATGCAGGGCTCGTAGGACCAGAAGTTCGGGCCCCGGAACACCTGCGTCTCCAGGATCCGCAGGTCGGGACGGGGAGCGGACCGGGGCGCCCCCCGGGCCGCCGAGGCAGCCC
>DATLZP010000361.1:0-4471 GCA_035573935.1 Actinomycetota bacterium | reverse complement strand
GCACGCCCTGCGGGCCGATCCCGGGGAGGTGCTCCGGGCCGCGGCCGCCGTCGGCGCCCGGCTCGTCGCTCCGGGCGATGACGCGTACCCGCCCGGCCTGCTGGACCTGGCCGACCCCCCGGCGGCGCTCTTCCTGCGGGGACCCCCCTGCGCCGGCCGCCGGGTGGCCGTGGTGGGGGCACGGGGCTGCACGCCCACCGGGGCCGAGGTGGCCCGGGACCTCGGACGGGGCCTGGCCCGGGCCGGCATCTGCGTGGTGAGCCGGGCGGCCCGGGGGATCGACGCCCAGGCCCACGAAGGGGCCCTGGAGGCCGGGGGGCCGACGACGGCCGTGCTGGGCTGCGGGATCGACCGGGCCTACCCGGCCCGTTCCCGGGGGCTCCTGGCCCGGATCGCGGAGCGGGGGACGGTCGTGAGCGAGTACGCGCCCGGCGTCCCGGCCGAGCCGTTCCGGTTCCCGGCCCGGAACCGGATCATCGCCGCCCTGGCCGAGGCCGTGGTGGTGGTGGAGGGGGCCGAGGGGAGCGGCTCGCTGATCACGGCCGACCACGCCCTGGACCTGGGGCGCCAGGTGTTCGCGGTCCCCGGGCCGGTGACGAGCCCCCTGGCGGCGGTCCCGCTCGCCCTGATCCGGGAGGGGGCCACGATGATCCGGGGATGCGCCGACCTCCTGGAGGACCTCGGGGTGGGCGGGGAGGCGCGGGGCGGGGACGTCGGGTCGACCGCCCCCGGGCTGGGCGAGGTGGAGGCGACGGTCCTGGCCCGGGTGGTCGGCCCGCTCCTGCCCGAACAGGTGGCCCGGGCCGCCGGCATCGGGCTCCCCGAGGCCCTGGCCGCCCTCACCCGGCTCGAGCTGCTGGGCCTCGTGCGGAGCGTGGGGGGACGGGTGGAGCCGGTCCTCCGCCGGCCCCCTCCCTGAGCCGGACCCCCCCGGGGGCCGGGCCTGGCCGACGCACGAGCCGCCGTTCGGCTCACCTGGGCCGGGCCGCCCGGCCCACCCGGCCCCGCTCCGCCGGACGGGCCAGGTGGAGGCGGAGGGGGCCCCGGACCCCCCTCAGCTCAACGAGCCCCAGGTCCTGGAACGACAGGGGCCCCGGGCCCGCCGCGTCCACGACCTCCTGGCTCACCACGACCTCGCCGGGCCTCGCGTACTCGGAGATCCTCGCGGCCAGGTTGACCGTTCGGCCGAAGTAGTCGCCCTCCTGGAAGACGACCGGGCCCGCGTGGATCCCCCCGTGGGCCGGGGGGAGGCCGTGACGTCCGGCCCCCGCCACGATCTCCAGGGCCGCGAGCACGGCGCCGGCCGGCTCCCGGAAGTACAGCATCACGCCGTCCCCGAGCCGCTTCACCGGCCGGCCCCCGTGCTCACGGGCGGGCGGTTCCACCAGGCGGGCCAGCCGGGCCGCCACGTCGGCGGCGGCCGCGTCGCCCCGCTCCTCCGTGAGCCGGGTGTAGCCGGCGAGGTCGAGGAACGCGATGGCCGGGGGGCGGCGCACCCGGTGGTGCAGCCCGGCTCGCTCCAGCATCTCCTCGATCTGCTCCACGAAGCTCTGTCGCCAGGCGTGCTCCTGCTGCCCCTGGTAGATGGCGAGGAGGGCCCGCTCCAGCAGCGGGGCGAACCGCGATCCCAGGTCGGCCTGGCGTTCCAGCATCTCCCGCTCGCTCATCCCCTCGTCGAGGAAGCGGCGCTCCACCTCGTTCGTCCAGGCATCGGTCTCGATCTCGACGATCCGCCGCATGCCGTCGGCGTAGGCGCGGAACAACCGCTCGATCACCGCGGGCGGGACCCCGGTCGCCACGGCGAGGGCGATGGCCGGCACGACCGACAGCTCGTCCTCGCGGACGCGGTCCCCCGGCCCCGGCTCCCCGAACCCGATGGCCTCCCGGATCACCCGCAGCAGCTCCAGGGGGAGCCCGGTCTCCCGGCTCAGCTCCTCGTAGGTCGTCTCCGTGAGGTCGGCGAACCGGTCGAAGGCGGGGGCGCCGAGGAACGAGAGCGAGAGCGTGCCCTCCCGCAGGACGACGGCCATCGCCTCGAGCGGGACGCCGGATCGCTCCAGGCTCTCGACCCACCGCGCCCTGAGGACGTCGCCAGGCGAGAACCCGTCCCCCGGGGTGAGGATCCCCAGCTCGACGAGGCGTCCGACGTACCCCGGGTCCACACCGGCCCGACGCGCCACCTCCTCGGGGGGGTACCCGGCCATCGCGGGGCAGCCTATCGCGCGCGGCGATCGGGCCGTCCGGGGCGCCGGCCCGAGGGCCCCGGCCGGGGCGAGCTTGAACGGCGGGTTGACCGCTGGTACAAGGGGATGGCACCCGAGCGGGAGACCTGGTGGCACGGCGCGACCTTCCCCATCGTGACCGCGGGCTCGTCGAGGCGTTCCTGGCCCACCTCGACGCCGAGCGGCGCCTGTCGCCGCACACCGTCGCCGCCTACCGGCGGGACCTGCTCCACCTGGTGGCGTTCCTGGAGCGGGCGGGGGCCGGGCTGGGGGCGGCCACCTACCACGACCTCCGCCGGTTCCTGGCCCAGCAGACGACGTTGGGGTACGCCCGGGCCTCGATCGCCCGACGGGTGGCCGCCATCCGCACCTTCTACCGGTGGGCGCGCTCCCGGGGGCTCGTGGGGACGGACCCCTCCGCCCTCCTGGGGCGGCCCAAGGTGACGTCGCGCCTGCCCGCGGTCCTCCGCCCGGCGGAGGCGGCGGCCCTGGTGGAGGCACCGGTCGAGCCCCCGCCCGGGGACGGGGGGGCCGACCCGGTCGAGCGGGCCGCCGCGCTCCGGGACCGGGCGGTCCTGGAGCTCCTCTACGGCTCCGGCCTGCGGGTGGGGGAGGTGGCGGGGCTCAGCGTGGACCGGGTGGACCTGGCCCGCGAGCGGGTGCGCGTCCTGGGGAAGGGGGGCAAGGAGCGGGAGGTCCCGCTCTCCGAGTACGCCCGGGACGCGATCGAGCGCTACCTGGAGGAGGGGCGGCCCGCGCTCGCCCCCCGGGCCGAGCGGAGGCCGGGGGACGGCGGCGCGCTCTTCGTGAACCGGCGGGGCCGCCCGGCCACGCCGCGCGACCTCCGGCGAATCGTGGAAAGATACGTCCGTCACGAGCTGTCGGGGCGGCGGGTGACGCCACACACGCTGAGGCATTCGTTCGCCACCCACCTCCTGGAGGGAGGCGCGGACATCCGGGTCGTGCAGGAGCTGCTGGGACACGCGAGCGTCGCCACCACGCAGCGGTACACGCACGTATCCCGGGCCCGGCTGTTCGCCGCCTACCGGAGGAGCCATCCGAGGGCCTGATGGGGAAGCCGGCGAAGGCGGCGAAGGGCGGAGGGCCGGCGCCGGCCCCCGGTCGGGCCGCCCGTGCCGGGCCGGAGCGGGCCCCGGCCAAGCGGACGCCGAAGGTCATCGACGGGAAGGCCCGCAAGAAGGCGCAGGCCCCGGCGGCGGCCAAGGCGAAGACGGCCGTGAAGCTCCCCCCGGGGCCGGCGAAGCGCCCCGGGCAGCCGGGCGACGACGAGCTGGCCCGGCTGTGGGAGGAGTTCAAGGCGAGCGGTTCGCCGGAGGCCCGGGAGCGGCTGATCCTCCACTACGCGCCGCTCGTGAAGTACGTGGCGAGCCGCGTGGCGACCGGCCTGCCGAACTCGGTGGAGCAGGCCGACCTCGTCTCCTACGGGATGTTCGGGCTGATCGACGCCCTGGAGAAGTTCGAGCCGGGCCGGGGGAACAAGTTCGAGACCTACGCCATCCCCCGGATCAAGGGCGCGATCATCGACGAGCTCCGGGCGATGGACTGGGTCCCCCGCTCGGTGCGGTTCAAGGCCCGGGAGATCGAGAAGGCCCACGCCGACCTGGAATCCATGCTGAAGCGGGCCCCGACCGACCGGGAGCTCGCGGAGCGCCTGGGGATGAGCCTGTCGGAGCTCCACGACGTGGTCACCCAGATCTCGTTCGTCTCCGTGCTGGCCCTCGACGAGCTGCTCTCGGTGGGCCAGGACCGCGGGGAGCAGGTCTCGCTGCTCGAGACGCTCGCCGACCGGGGCACCGACCCCACGTCCGGGCTCGAGGGGCAGGAGACGCGGGGGATGCTGGCCGCCGCGATCAACTCCCTGTCGGAGCGGGAGAAGATCGTGGTGACGCTCTACTACTTCGAGGGCCTCACGCTGGCGGAGATTGGCGAGGTCCTGGGCGTGACGGAGTCCCGGGTGTGCCAGATCCACACCAAGGCGGTGAACGGGCTCCGGCTCCAGTTCGCCGACGCCGACTGACCGGCCCACCTCCGGCGACGTGACGTCCGTCATGGCGGGCCCGGGACGAGCGCCGTAGCGTTCGGCCCGGGAAGGGGAACGTGCCCAACGCCATGCCCCCGAGGCTCCGATCCGCGACGGTCCGGCTGGTCCTCGCCGGGATCGTCTGCACGCTCGCCGGGCTGGGCGGCGCCCCGCTGGCCCGGGCCCTCCCGGCGGCGGGGGACGGCGG
>DATLZP010000360.1:0-12067 GCA_035573935.1 Actinomycetota bacterium | reverse complement strand
GGGATCGAGGCCGACGTCGTGGACGAGTCCGGGGCCTCCGTGCCGCCGGGCGGGGGCGGGTACCTCGTCCTCAGGCGGCCCTGGCCGGCGATCGCCCGGACGATCTGGGGCGACCCCGACCGCTACGTGGAGACCTACTTCTCCCGCTTCGGGCCGGAGGTCTACTTCACGGGGGACGGCGCCAAGCGGGACGAGGACGGCTACTTCTGGCTCCTGGGGCGGGTGGACGACGTGATGAACGTGGCCGGCCATCGCCTGTCGACCTACGAGATCGAGAGCGCGCTCGTGGACGACCCGCGCGTCGCCGAGGCGGCCGTGGTGTCCCGGCCCGACGAGGTTGTGGGGGAGGCGATCGTCGCCTTCGTCACGCTGAGGTCGGGCCAGGAGGGGACGGAGGAGGTGGCCGGGGAGCTGCGCGAGCACGTGGCCACGCTGATCGGCAAGATCGCCCGGCCCCACGCGATCATCTTCACCCCGGACCTGCCGAAGACCCGCTCGGGGAAGATCATGCGCCGGCTGCTCCGCGACGTGGCCAGGGGGAGGCCGCTGGGCGACGTGACGACCCTGGCCAACGCGGAGATCGTGGAGGAGATCCACGGCATGGTCGAGGCGGGGGCCGGCCGGGAGGAGTGAGCCGGGGGCGATGCCCGCCCGCCTGACGCCCGACGTCGAGCGGTTCCTGCGGGTGGCCCGGGTGGCCCGGATGGCCACGACCGGCGTGGACGGCCTCCCGCACGTGGTACCGGTCTGCCCGGTCCTGGACCGGGAGCGGCTGTACGTGGCGACCGGTGGGAGGAGCCGGAAGGTCCGCAACCTCCAGGCCGATCCCCGGGTGGCGCTGGTGTTCGACGACTACGTCGAGGACTGGGGAGCGCTCCGGCACGTCCTGGTCCGGGGGAGGGCCCGCCTCATCCGCAGGGGCCTCCGTTGGAACGAGCTCCGGGAGCTCTTCTACGAGAAGTTCCCCCAGTACCCGGACGAGGCGCCCATCGTCCAGGGCGACGTGATGGTCGAGGTGGCGATCGACCAGGTCATCACCTCGGGCTTCTGAGGACCATCCGCCGGGCCGGGGCGGAGCCCGGCCCGGCGGAGGGCACGCCCCGATCAGGTGGGGTCGCTCCCCGACCAGCCCCAGATGTCGGTGTTGCCGAACGTCGCCGGGCAGACCTGCTGGATCGCCGGCCGCGTGCTGGGGTCGAGGGGCGGCCCGGCCTGCTGCACCTGGGCCCTCCAGGCGTTGACCTGCGCGCAGGTGCTCGCCGCCCGGGCGTCGTTCCACACGGCCACGGCGAAGGCGTCCGTCGCGTCCGCGTAGACGTAGTCGCCCAGGAACTCCAGCACGACGTTGTTCTGGGCGGAGCCGCGGGGGTCGCCCACCGCCCCGCGGTGGAGGGTCCTCCAGGTGCCCGGACGGTGGGTCACCGGATCGAGGTCCGCGTGGAGGACGGCTCCGACCAGGCCCCGCGGGGAGGTCGTGTCGTCGCGGAAGGGCGTGGTGAACGCGTTGTACACGAGGTACAGGTCCGAGCCGTCCGGGGACGTGGCGATCGCCGCGTAGTAGGGACGGTCGGAGGGCGGCAGGGGGACGACGCTCGGGCGGGACCACGAGTCGCCCCCGTCGGTCGAGATGGCCAGCCGGATCTGGGTCCGGTTGTCCACCGGCGGGCCCGCCGACCCCGAGGCCCCGTCCACCCACGCGTCGTAGATCACCGGCCGGGCGAGGCCGGTGGGGATGTCCACGCTGGGCGCCGAGGAGAGGTCGTCCCGCGCACCGGCCACGCCGTCCATCACGCACCGGAACCCGGCTCCATCGAACTGGACGGCGAAGCACGTGTCGGTCGCGGTGAACGGCAGCTCGATCGGGCGCTCCCAGCTCCGCCCACCGTCGAACGACCGGATCATGATGTGCTTGCCGGCGCCGGGGGTGCCCACCGCGAACTGGTTGGCGAAGACGTAGACCACGCCGCGGGCGTCGGTCCGGATCGTGCACCCCGACCGACCGAAGCCCTTCCTCTGGTTGAAGGGGTTGTTCGTGGCGTCGGTCACCTGCTTCACGACCCAGGTGTCGCCCCCGTCGGTCGAGGTCGCCACCACCAGGGGCGTCGGCAGGGCGTTGCCGCCGCTCAGGCTGCGGAACGATGCCCAGCAGACGTAGGCGTGGCCGAAGAAGGGGCTCCCCTCCGACTGGTCCACCCAGATCTGCTCCTTGTCGGAGAACGTCGTCGCCGACTGCTTGCTCACGATCACCGGCGGGTGCCAGCTGCCTCCGTCCCCCGCGATCCGCCGGGCGGCCCGGGGGCCGACGCCGGCCGGGAAGTCGAGCCGGGAGACGGCGATCGCCTCGAACCCCCGGAAGACGTCGATGTCCGAGGCGGCCTGCTCCGACGCGAGGTTGGCGTAGTAGAGGCGGGACCCGTTGGCCCACGAGAACGTGCCGTCCGGGCCGGGGACGGGGCCGAAGACGACCGCGGGGTCCCCGTCCGAGACCAGCCCGGCGGCGGCGTAGCCGGGGAGCGTCCCGATGGGTCCGATCCGCGTCTCGCACACGTCGTCGGCGACCCCGGCGACCCCGAGGCAATGCCGGGCCGTGATGCCCTCGTACGTCGGTTGGAACCAGGAGTCGCCGGAGTCGAAGGAGAACTGGACCCCGGAGACGCCGACGTCGGGGGTGAACGGACAGTCGTTGTCCGGGCCCGCGTTGCACGCCTCGAGGTCGATGTTGTCGTTGGCCCCGGCCGCCACGAGGAACGGGTGGGCTGGGTCGATGGCCACCGCGGGCTCGTTCTGCTTGTTCTGCGAGAACACGCGGTCGTTGCTCCCCACCGTGACCTCGGCTTCGCCGCCGTGCGTGGCCGCCGCCGGCGGGGCCTGGGCCGAGAGCATCGCCGCGAGCGTCGCCGCGGCCAGTGGTCCAGCGAGGGGTCTGAACCGCATGACGCACCTCCTGGGGGAGAGGGTCCCCTCGACCCTAAGCCGGACGCGGAGCGCGTGCAACCCGGCCGGTGGGGGGCGGGATCGTGCGGGCCAGGAACGCGAGCTCGACGTCCATCTGGCGGATCCGCTCGTCGACCTGGAGCGCGGAGTGTCCGGCGCGGTAGCGGTAGACCTCCACCGCTCCCCCCCGGGCCCGCCGGGCCACGACCCAGCGCATCGCCTGCCCCAGCGGGCACCGGCTGTCGTTCTCGCCCACGATCACCAGTGCCGGGGCCCGCACCCGGTCCACGTACGTCATCGGGTTCCGTTCCTCGTACAGGGCCGGGAGGTCCTCGGGGGAGCCCCCCAGCATGGCCAGGTCCCAGGCCCGGAGCGGTGGGGAGCACTCGTAGTGCGCGGCGACGTAGTCCCCGACCGGGACGATGCCGACCCCGGCCCGCCAGCGGTCGGGGTGCAGGCCGAGCGCGAGGAGCGTGAGGTAGCCCCCCCACGACCTCCCGGCGATCGCCACCCGGGCGGGGTCCACCAGGCCCTCCGCCACGAGGGCGTCGAGGCCGGCCAGCAGGTCCCGGGTCTCGGGGAAGCCGATGTCCCCCCGGAGCGCCTCCCGGAACCTCACGCCGTACCCGGAGGAGCCGCGGTAGTTCACCATGGCCACGGCGTACCCGTGGTCCACGAGGGCCTGGATCTCGGGGTCGAAGGCCTCCCGCCAGGCGGAGGCGGGCCCGCCGTGGACCCGGAGCACCATCGGGTGGGGACCCGGACCCGACGGTGTGACCACGAACCCGTGGATCGTCCACCCATCGGCCGACCGGAAGCGGAGCGATCGGTACGGCCGCCCCGCCGGCGCCGGCTCGCCGGGGGCGGCCACGACCACCCGCCCCCGGTCGTCCACGATCCGGGGGGGCGCGGCCGAGGTCTCGGCCCGGAACCAGACGGCGCCGTCCGGCCGGACCCCGGCCCCCGTGATCGTCCCGCCCGGCGCGGCCACGGGCTCGAGGCGGCGATCGGCGAGCTCCATCCGGTGCAGCGCGTCCACGCCGTCGTGGTCGTGGCGGAGGAGCAGGGCGGAGGCGTCGGGCCACCAGCCCGCGACGTCCACGTCGCCGGGGAGCCCGGGGTCCAGGTCCTCCCACGCCCCGGTCGTGGGGTCCCAGAGGGCGGGCCGGGCCCGATCCGACCGCTCGTGGACCACGGCCAGGCGGGGATCGCCGGGCCGGGGCGACCAGGCCGCCGGCTGCATCGACCGGCCCGGGTCGGCCAGGTCCGCGACCACCCGCCCCGTGCGCGGGTCCAGGACGCGCAGCCCCCACCGCTCGATATCGCCCTCCTGCGCCAGTCGCAGGCAGAGGAGCTCGCCGTCCGCCGAGAGGCCGCCGTCGCCCTCCGGCCACTCCCGTCCCACGCCGAGCGGGACGTCGGTCCGGAGGAGTTCGCTCGGGGGCCGACCGTCCACGGCCACGTGCACCGCGTAGCCCGTCTCGTCGGCGATGGCGGCGGCCGTCACCCCCGGGGCGAAGGACAGGCCCATGCTCCACCCCTCGGGCACCCCGGGGAGCAGCTCCTCCGCGGGACCACCCTCCCAGGGCGCCGCGACCCATCGTCCCCGCTCGTCCCCGGTCGCGTCGCGCCACCAGGCCACGCGCCGACCGTCGGGGGTGGGGTGGGCCTCCCACACCCCGATCGGTTCGGCCGACAGGCGCCGCGGCCCCCCCGGCCCGAACGACCAGACCTGGGGGGAGCCATCGGCGCTCGAGACCGCCGCCAGGCGGTCGGGGGCGGCGATCGCCCACCGGGGGAACCGCACCTCGGGGGCGGAGAAGCGTCGCACCCAGGAGGGGTCGGCAGCCATCAGGCCGGCGAGTCTACCCCCTTGCCACCTCGCGGCCGGCTCCCTACAATCCGCTTAGCACTCGCGGTCGGAGAGTGCTAGCAGTCGAGAGGCACGCCTGAGAGGCACAGGAGGAGGGAAGGGATGGCCGCCAAGCTCATCACCTTCGAGGAGGAGGCCCGGCGGGCCCTGGAGCGCGGCATGGACCAGCTGGCCAACGCCGTGCGGATCACGCTGGGACCGAAGGGCCGCAACGTGGTCCTGGAGAAGAAGTGGGGGGCCCCCACGATCACGAACGACGGGGTCTCGATCGCCAAGGAGATCGAGCTCGAGGACCCGATGGAGAAGGTGGGCGCCGAGCTCGTGAAGGAGGTGGCGAAGAAGACCGACGACGTGGCCGGCGACGGCACCACGACCGCCACCGTGCTGGCCCAGGCGATGGTGAAGGAGGGCCTGCGCAACGTCGCGGCCGGCGCCAACCCGATGGCCCTGAAGCGGGGGATGGAGCGGGCCGTCGAGCTCGCCGTGGAGTCGATCAAGAACCAGGCCAAGGAGGTGGAGACCAAGGAGGAGATCGCCCACGTGGGCGCCATCTCCGCGGCCGACCCCGAGATCGGCGAGCAGATCGCCGAGGCCGTGGACAAGGTCGGGAAGGACGGGGTGATCACCGTCGAGGAGTCGAACACCTTCGGGATGGAGCTCGAGCTCGTCGAGGGGATGCGGTTCGACAAGGGCTACATCTCCCCCTACTTCATCACCGACCCGGAGCGGATGGAGGCGGTCCTGGAGGAGCCGTACATCCTGCTCGCGAACCAGAAGATCTCGGCGGTGAAGGACCTGCTGCCGGTGCTGGAGAAGGTGATGCAGTCCGGCAAGCCGCTCGTCGTGATCGCCGAGGACGTGGAGGGCGAGGCCCTGGCCACGCTCGTGGTGAACAAGATCCGGGGGACGTTCAAGTCGGTCGCGGTGAAGGCGCCCGGCTTCGGCGACCGGCGGAAGGCGATGCTGCAGGACATGGCCATCCTCACCGGCGGCCAGGTGATCTCCGAGGAGGTCGGCCTGAAGCTCGAGAACACCACACTCGACCTGCTCGGCCGGGCCCGGAAGGTCGTCGTGACCAAGGACGACACGACGATCGTGGAGGGCCAGGGCAACGCCGAGGAGATCAAGGGCCGGATCAACCAGATCAAGGCCGAGATCGAGAAGACCGACTCCGACTACGACCGGGAGAAGCTCCAGGAGCGGCTGGCCAAGCTCTCCGGGGGCGTGGCGGTGATCAAGGTGGGCGCCGCCACCGAGGTCGAGCTCAAGGAGAAGAAGCACCGGATCGAGGACGCCGTCCAGTCCACGAAGGCCGCGATCGAGGAGGGCATCGTGCCGGGTGGCGGGGTGGCCCTGCTCAACGCGCAGGCCGGCCTGGAGAAGGTCGACCTGGAGGGCGACGAGCTCACCGGGGCCCTGATCGTGAAGCGGGCCCTGGAGGAGCCGCTGAAGCAGATCGCGACGAACGCCGGCCTGGAGGGCGGGGTCGTCGTGGAGAAGGTCCGGACCCTGGATCAGGGCTCCGGCCTGGACGCGGCGACCGGTGAGTACGTGGACATGTTCAAGGCCGGGATCATCGACCCGGCCAAGGTCACGCGCTCCGCGCTCCAGAACGCCGCCTCGATCGCCGCGCTGTTCCTCACGACCGAGGCTGTGGTGGCGGAGAAGCCCGAGAAGGAGAAGGCGCCCTCCATGCCGGGCGGCGGGATGGAGGACTTCTAGCCCGGGTTCACCGCGGCCCAGGGCCGCGGTGAACCGGAGGGGTGGCTCCGTCGAAGGAAGGGGTGGAGCCCCCCTCTCCGACGGAACGGGGCCCCGGGAGCGATCCCGGGGCCCCGTCTCCTGCCGGAGCGGGCCGGGGCCCGCGGCGCGTGGCAGAATCGCCCCGTGGACCAGCGCTCGGCAGCGCCCGTCGATCCGCTGCCTCCGTCCCTGGGCGGCAGGGTGGAGCGCCTGCACCGGGTGGTGGCGGGGATGGACGGCGTCGTGGTGGCCTTCTCCGGCGGCGTCGACTCCGCCCTGGTGGCCGCCGTGGCGGCCCGGGCCCTGCCCCGCCGCCACCTCGCGGTGACGGCCGTCTCGCCCTCCCTCCCCCCGGGCGAGCTGGCGGCGGCCCGGGCCCTGGCCCGCCGGCTGGGGATCCGCCACCGGACGGTCCGGACCCGGGAGGTGGAGCTCGAGGCCTACCGGGCGAACGGCCCCGACCGCTGCTTCCACTGCAAGACCGAGCTGTACGGCGTGCTCGTCCGGGTGGCCCGGGAGGAGGGCCTCTCGGTCGTGGCCTCCGGGGCCAACCTCGACGATCTGGGCGACGTCCGGCCGGGGCTCCGGGCCGCGGGCGACCATGGGGTCCGCCACCCCCTGGTCGAGGCGGGGTTCACGAAGCAGGATGTGCGGGAGGCGGCCCGGGCGCTGGGCGTCCCGGTGTGGGACAAGCCGTCCTCGGCCTGCCTGTCGTCGAGGATCTCCTACGGGGTGCGGATCAGCGTGGAGGAGCTGTCGCGGGTGGGGCGGGCCGAGCGGCTGCTGAAGGACCTGGGGTTCCGGCAGGTCCGGGTCCGCGTGCACGGAGACCTGGCCCGGGTGGAGGTGGAGCTCCCGGATCTCCCCCGGCTGGCCCGCCCGGGCGTGCGAGAGCGCGTGGTGGAGGGGCTCCGGGGCCTGGGATACGGGTACGTGACGCTCGACCTCGAGGGGTTCCGCTCCGGCTCGATGAACCCGCCCCGGGACGGTCCGTGACCACCCGGCGGTTCCACCTCACGTTCCCCGAGCACCTGATCGAGGAGCCCGTCCTGTACCGGGTGGGGCGGGAGTTCGACGTGGTCACGAACATCCGGCGGGCGAACATCGACGAGCGCTCGGCCTGGGTGATCCTGGAGATCGGGGGCCCGGACGACCGGGTCGAGGCCGCGGTCCGGTGGCTCGCCGACCAGGGGGTGCAGGTGGACCGGATCGAGGGGGACTGAGGCCCGGAGTCGCGCGGATGTGCCCGAGCTGTCGGTTCTCCCGGCCGAACGTCCACGACAAGGGCGCGCGCCCCAACCACTCGGCCTCAGGGAACGCGCCGTTCGGTCCAACGGCGCTCCGCTCGGACCGCCCGGAGCCGGCGGCCTGGGGCCCGCCGAGCGCTCAGCCGGTCCTCATGCGGCCAGGGCCTGGCAGAGGTCCGTTCGCCGCCCGCTGATCGTGATCGCGTGGAAGTCGTTGAACCCGGTCTCCTCGTTGAACGTCGAGACGAGCACGATGCGGCCGGACACCAGGAAGGCGAAGGGCTCGCCGGTGACGAGCCCCTGGTCCGCGACGAAGGAGCGTCCGTTCAGCGTGACGAGGTCGCTCCCGTCGGGCTGGGGAACCACCTCGAGCGTACCGGCGCTGTTGTACGTGATCGTGTTGCCGTCGGCGGAGATCTCGTCCACGAACCGTCCTCGGATGAAGATCCTGATCAGGTTCCCGTCGTCGTCGAAGAAGAGGGTCATCTTGCCCACGGCGCTGACCCCGCTCAGCGTCACGGGGAACGGACAGAACCCCTCGAGCAGGAGCGGCTCGGTGAGCTCCACGGGCACGGTGATCCTCGTGACCGCGAGGGCCGGCGCGGCCGCCGTGGCCAGGCTCGCGACCGTGGCGACGGCGACGCAGATGAGGACCCCGGTGACGGAACGGTGACGTGGCATGGCCCACCCCCCTGTCAGCCTCGTCGTCCGCCAGGATGACGCGCGGCGCGTTCCGTTTCGGACCATAGCCCCGAGGAGCAACGGGGGTCAAGCGGGGATACCCCCGGATCCCTCGGGGAGGGAGGGGGCGCCCCGCTGTTCGCGACCCCGGATGTCGTGGGCGCCTGAGGACGCGAACCCCCGAACCGCGGATGGAGGGTCCGCGCCGGATCGAGCCAGAGGCCCGCGGGTCGGAGGGGTTCCGCTTTGGCTCGATGAACCCGCCTCGGGACGGTCCGCGACCACCCGGCGGTTCCACCTCACGTTCCCCGAGCACCTGATCGAGGAGCCCGTCCTGTACCGTACGACCGGGGCGAGGCCGCGGTCCGGTGGCTCGCCGAGCAGGGGGTGCAGGTGGACCGGATCGAGGGGGACTGAGCGCGCCGTGCACGAGGAGCGGATCCGGATCCGGTGGCGGGACATGGACGCCTACGGCCACGTGAACAACGCGGTCTACCTGACCTACCTCGAGGAGTGCCGGGACGCCTGGGTGCACGAGGTGCTGGGAGCCCTGACCGAGACCTGGGACTTCGTGCTGGCCCGGGTGGAGATCGACTACCGGAGGGAGCTCACCCAGGCGGACGGTGAGGTCGTCGTGACCTGCCGCCCGGCCCGGATCGGTCGGTCGAGCATCGCGACGCGGGAGGAGATCCGGCGCACCGACGGCGAGCTCGCCGCCCGCGCCTCCGCCGTCATCGTGCCCCGCGATCCCTCGACGGGGCGCTCCCGGCCCCTCCGGGAGGAGGAGCGGGCCGCCCTGGAGGCCGCCCTCGCCGCCGAGGCCGGGGAACGCCCGGCCGGCTGATCGCCCCTCCCCGGCCGGGCGGGGCGGACGGCCGGCCCCCGGGCTCCTCGTCGAGGGCCGGGGCGCTCATCGGATCACCCGGCGTCCCCAGACGAAGTGGTCGCGGTACCAGCCCGAGCGGACGGAGAGGATCGAGGTCCCCCCGGCCGAGCCCGAGGAGTCGAGGGCCCAGCCCTTCCCCAGGTACAGGTTGACGTGGTCCACGCGGCCATCGCCGTCCCCGTCGTAGAACAGCAGGTCCCCCGGCCGCACGTCGGCGAAGGCGAGGGGGTGCCTGGTGCGGGCCATGTCGGCCGAGCTCCTGGGATCGAGCCGCCACCCGGGGTACGGGCGGGGCGGGACGTTGTCCCACCAGCTCGTCGGGGCCTTCAGCACCCACCACATCAGGCCCGAGCAGTCGAACCCGCCGACGGGCTGGGCGCCGCAGCAGTAGCCGTCCGGCGTGGGCTTCCACCACTCCCCTCCCCACACGTAGGGCGCGCCCACCGCCCGGATCCCAAAGTCCACGACCCGGCGGACGTCCCTCGACAGCCGGGGGAGGGTGATGGAGGCGTAGGGGGCCAGGGCGGTGAGCTGCCAGTCCTGGACGGTGGCCGCCCGGGCCAGGGACCACGCCACCTCGGCTCGAGGAAGCGGCGTGCCGGGCCCCACGTCCAGGGCCTCCTCTGAGTGGTTGAAGCGGAGACCGAGGCGCATCCCGAGCAGGAGGGTCCCGAAGTCCCGCGGGGTAGCGAAGGCCCGCCCGTCCGCGGTGTGGAGCGCGTCCAGGCCCGCCGCCTCCCGGCGGAGGCCCAGGGCGAGCACGAGCGCCCGATGCACCTCCCGGGTCGTCACGGGGTCCCGGGGCCGGAAGCTCGCGCCGTCCGGGCGCATCCAGCGGAGCGTCACCACGGTCGCGGCGTCCCGGTACGCGGCGGTGCCCGGCTCCAGGTCGTCGAAGGAGATGGAGGGGTCGGGCTCCACCCCCCGGGCGAACGCCCGGACCAGGGCTCGGGCGAAGAGGCGTCGAGGCTCCAGCCGGTCGGGCCGGAAGGGGTACGTCCCGTCGGGGAGGGGATCGAAGTCCCGCATCCAGGTGCGGGTCCCGGCCACGAGGTCGATGGCCCACCTGGCCCAGTGGTTCCGAGGTACGTCGGCCCAGGCCACGGTGCCCTCCGAGCGTCGGACGGCCCGGGGGGCCGGCCCCGATCCCGCCTCGCCGGAGGACCGGTCGGAGGCGCCGGCGGGGGAGGCCGTCGTCCAGAGGGCGGCGAGGAGCAGCACGACGGACAGGAGCGCCGTCGGGCGGGGGAGGGGCCGCATACCTCCTCCCTCGGTCTCGACGTCGGGGGCCTTGAGCGCGGGGGCAGTCCCGCGTTCTCCCTACGACCGGGCGACCGATGCCTCCGCTAGGCTCTCCGGCGTCGCGGGGATCCGGAGGGGCGGATGTTCGACTGGGCGTACCTCGACGGCGAGGGGAACGAGGTGGGCCGCTCGGCCCGCTTCCCCGACCCCGCGACGGCCGAGGAGTGGATGGGGGACAGCTGGCGGGACCTCGCGGAGGTGGGCGTGGCGGAGGTCGTGCTGTACGACCGGGCCCGGGACCGCCGCGTGTACCGGATGGACCTGGGGCCCGGGTAGCCGGCGGGCATCGTCCCCGGCCCGGGAGCCGGGACCCCTCAGCCCCGCGGCCCCCGCGAGCGGGCCTCCTCGACGTGGACCAACGCCTCCCGGAGGTCCTTCAGCCACTCCTCCTGGCGCTCGGCCACGAGGCGCACGCACCAGGCCAGGGCGTGGCTCCGGGACCGGGCCACCCCGGCGTCCACCAGCGTGTCGAGCACCCGGCGCTCCGACATCCGCAGCCGCGTCATGGCCGGCGCCGAGTACGTCGTGAACATCCGCTCCACGTCCCCGCACCGAACGCCCCAGGAGACCTTGCGCCGGAACCGGCGCTCGGCGGCCAGGGCGATCCGGATCCGCCGTTCCCGGGTGTCCTCCCGGAACGCGCCGATCCTGGCCTCCCGGGCCGCCCTCACCTCCTCGGCCGATGCCCCCTCCGCCACCTCCGGCTGGGGAAGGGTGCCCACGACCAGGATCTCGTCGCGGTCGGCGTCCACGTCGGGCGGTCCGGTGAACCACCCTTCCGGGATGCGTCCGGCGAAGAAACCCCGGATCTCCTCCAGCTCGCGTTCCTCGGCCATCGGGCCCTCCTCCTCCAGGATCTGCAAGGAAGATTACACGATTACGTCCCCCCCCGCAACGGGCGGCGGTACGCTCCGATCGTGCGGAGCGCTACCTTCACCGTGGACACGGCGGGGCGGCGCGTGATCGACATCACCGACCGGGTGCTGGCCTTCGCCCGGGAGGCAGGAGGGGATGGGATCGTCCACGTCTTCCTCCCCCATGCCACGGCCGGCCTGGCCCTGATGGAGACGGGATCGGGCTCGGAGGAGGACCTGGAGGAGCTCCTGGAGCGCCTCCTCCCCCGGGACGACCGGTATCGGCACCGCCACGGCTCGGTGGGCCATGGCGGCGACCACCTGCTCCCCGCGATCGCTCCGCCCTCGCTCGTCCTGCCGGTGGAGGGCGGCCGCGTCCTGCTGGGGACGTGGCAGCGCGTGGTGGTCGTGGACCCGAACCGGGAGAACGACGTCCGGACCGTGCGGCTGTCGTTCCTGGAGGGCTAGCTACAGGTACTGGCCCGGACCGCGCTCCCGACCGTCGACGGCCGAGGCCACGGCCTGGACGTCCCGTTCCCGCAGCACG
>DATLZP010000359.1:0-2403 GCA_035573935.1 Actinomycetota bacterium | reverse complement strand
CAGCGGCCGGGGCCCTGCCCGTCCCGGACGCGCAGGTCAGGGGGCGAGCACCCGGAGGGCCTCCTCGGCCCGGCGGCGGTCCTCCTCCCGCCCCTCGCCCCCGCCGAGGAAGGCCCGGAGCTCGGCGGCCAGGGCCTCCGCCGCCCGGGCCGCCCGCCCCGGGTCCAGGGGGATCGTCCCCTGGAGCTTCGTGCCCCCCTCCCGGCCGCCCTCGGGGAAGTACCAGTCCTTGAACCAGCGGCACCCCGCCCGGAGGAGGGCCAGCCCGAGCGGCGTGGCGGCGGGGGGGACCCGGCGGCGGAGGGCCCGCTCGGTCTCGTCGCCCCCGTAGGCCACCATCAGGCTCCCCCCGGGGCCCAGGGCCCGGGCCACCTCCGGGAGGATCGCGGGGTCGGCCACGACGAGGTCGGCCCAGGGCCGGATGCCCTGCCCCGGCCGACCGTGGAACCACAGGCCCCTCGCCGCCGGCCGGCCGTCTGGGCCGGCCAGCTCCACCCGCTCCTCCCCCGCCGCCCGGCCCGGCCGCCGGGACAGGACCCGCACGCGGTCAGTCGATCTCGACCGGCTCCGCCTCCGGCGCCCTGGCCCCGCCGTCGGGGCCCCCGCCGGTCGGCTCCAGGCCGTGCTCGACCGGGCGCCACCGGGGGGCCAGCCGCTCCGCCACCGAGGGCATCGTCGTGTACTCCATCTCGTCGAGCGGCAGCCGGTGCGGCTCGAACGGCCCGTGGCGCCGGTAGTAGTCCATGATCCGCGCGCACTCCTCGCGGGCCCGGTCGAAGGCCGGGTCCGCGAAGAGGTCGCGGGGCCCGTGGAGCCTCCCGTCCTTCACCTGGAAGCCCAGGCAGACCACGCGCGGCGGCCCGTCGAACCGGCTGGGGTGGGCGTCGGCCAGCCCCACCGGCATGAGCGGCGCGTGGTGCGAGCCGCGCATGCAGCCCGCCACCGTGTGGGGGAAGGCGAACGGCTCGGTGATCTCCCCCACCGCCGGCAGCCCGCTCTGGCTCCGGACGATCATGGTCGGGTCGTCCTTCCCCACGTACCGCCCGGCGATCAGCGAGAGGCGCTGGGTGCTCGTGGCCGCCGCCACCTCGTCCAGCGAGCGCGAGAGGACGCGCTTCACGACGTAGCGCTCGGGCGCGCCGATGAACAGGAGGAGGTCGTAGGTCTCCTCCGGCGTGTCCAGGAGGATCGCCCGGTCCTCGACCAGGTCCAGGACCTCGAACCGGAACCCCTCGTGCATCTTGGGGTCGATCACGAGGCCCGGGGTGTTGAAGGGGTCGGCGAACATCCGGTACAGGGGGAGGTTCCAGGCGCCCGGGTCGGTCTTGTCGGCCAGGAACACGAGCACCGGCTCGGACGGCCGCTCCTCGAACTCCATCTCCGCGTACCCCGGTCCCATCCCCCGGAGGTTCCCGGAGAAGGCGTCGGAGAGCAGGTCCTGCCCCGCCCCGTACAGGCCGAGCTCCTTCGCTACCTCGGTCGTCGAGGTGAAGACGTTCCAGGCGAACGCGTGGACCGCCTCCGCCTCCGCGCCGTGCCGGTGCGTGAGGATCAGGAACAGGTCGTCCCCGCAGGCCTCGACCCGGCCGTCGACGAGGAGGTTCCCCTTCGCGCCCTCCACGGCGTCCCGCGCCACCTCGAGCATCCGGGGGTGCACGGCGCTGTGGCCGACGAACCCTCCGGTGTCGGCCTTGATCACGCTCATGGTCACCATGGCCGATCCCTCCTTGGAGGTCGGTGACGCCTCCGATGGTAGCCCTCCCGGGAGGGACGCACGTCGGCCGTTCGCCGTAGCCGGAGGCCGGGGCTCGTCCTTCCACCGGAGGCCGGGGCTCGTCCTTCCACCGGAGGCCGGGGCTCGTCCCCGGCCGGGCACGAGGCCCGGCCTAGGGGGTCGGGGTCGGGCCTACGGGGTCGGGCCCAGCAGATCTGGGCGGTTCCGGCGGGTCTTCTCCAGCGCCGCTTGCCGCCGCCACCGCTCGATCGCCGCGTGATCGCCGGAGAGGAGCACCTCGGGCACCCGCATCCCGCGGAACTCGGCCGGCCGCGTGTAGTGGGGGTGGTCCAGGAGGGCCTCCCGGAACGACTCCCGGGCCAGCGACTCCTCCTTGCCGACGACGCCGGGGACCAGGCGGGTCACGGCCTCGATCAGCACCAGGGCGGGCAGCTCCCCCCCGGACAGGACGTAGTCGCCGACGGAGACCTCCTCCGCCGGCAGCCCCTCCACGACCCGCTCGTCCACCCCCTCGTAGCGCCCGCAGATCAGGACGAGCCAGGGCTCGGCGGCGAGCTCCTCCACCAGGGCCTGGTCCAGCCGGCGCCCGGCCGGGGAGAGGAGGATCGTCCGCCGCGGCCCCTCGCCCAGCGCCTCGACGGCGGCGAAGATCGGCTCGGGCTTCATCA
>DATLZP010000358.1:0-3098 GCA_035573935.1 Actinomycetota bacterium | reverse complement strand
CCTCCAGCGCCCGGCCCTTGCCCACCCGGCGGGGGATCCGCAGGACGGTCGCCCCGGCGCCCAGGGCGGCCGCGGTGGTCCCGTCGTCGGAGCCATCGTCCACCACGACCACCTCGTCGACCGCGGCGATCCCCCGGAGGGCACGGACCGTCTCTCCCACCGTGGCCGACTCGTGGTGTGCGGCCACCAGGGCCACCACCCGCGGTGCCGGGGGGCGGGACACGCCGCGCCCTCCTCAGCCCGGGGGCGGCGGGATCAGCGCGTCGCCCGAGACGCCGTAGTGGCCGCCCTCTCCCACGTCGATCAGCCGCTGGAGCCCGAGGACCAATGCCACGCCGCCGATCGTGCCGTCCAGATCGTCCACCGTGACGAGGGCGTCGCCGGCCGTGACGTCGTCCTCCCGCAGCGCGGCCACGAACCCGTAGGAGCTCGCCGCGCTCTCTCCCGCCGCCACCGTCGCGCCCAGCTCCACCAGGCGTCTGGCCAGGGGGACGAGGAAGCCCTGGGGGGGGAGCGTCGGCGTCCCCTCGCCCCCCGCCACCACGACCACCGCTTCCCCGGGCCCCCCCAGGTCCCGCAGCGCCTGGTCGGTGAGGTCGGGCCCCACCGAGGCCAGGAACCCCTCCTCCAGGAGGTCGCGCAGCACGTCCGGGTCGCCGTCCCGGCGGCCGGAGCCGAGCGCCAGGCGGGTGGCCACGACGTCGGCGGCCAGGGCGGGGAGCTCGCCGCCCCCGGTCGGGGGGCGCCCCAGCGCGTCCGCCAGCCGGGCCCGGACCTCCGGATCCTCCGAGGCCAGCTCCGCCCGGGCCGACAGGACGGCCACGACCTGAGCCCCCGCCCGCTCCAGGGACCGTCGGGCCTGGGCCAGGAGCGCCTGGTCCACGTCCTCCTGGGTCACCAGGATGGCCCGGGTGCCCACCAGCCGGCCCGCCGTCAGGTACGGCAGCGACTCGTCCACGAAGGACTGGTACCGGTCGACCTCCTCCTGGAGCCGGCGGGCCCGGGCCTGCCACTGCGTGGTCTCGCTCTCGAGCTGCTCGATCAGCCTGGGGCTGATCACCGCCGTCCCCGCCACCAGGCCGAGCGCCAGGGCCAGGAGGACGGCCACGATCGAGACGAGGAGGAACCGGAACGAGATCACGAGAGACCTCGGAGCCAGAACACCAGGTCGTCCAGGACCAGCCGGAGGTACAGGCGCACCGCCGGCGAGACCGCCGCCACCAGCCCCACCGAGACCGCGGCCGCCCCCACGAGCAGCGCGACGTCCCCCCGCCGGAAGCCGCTCCGGTACAGCCGGGACACGCCCTTCGCGTCCATCAGGATCTCCCCCACCCGGAGGCGGACCAGGAACGTGCTGGCCATGCCCTCCCTGCCCTTGTCCAGGAACTCCCGCAGGTTCCCGTGGGTGCCGACGGCGACGATCAGCTCGGCGCCCTGCTCGTGCGCCAGGAGGAACGCGAGGTCCTCGCTGGTGCCGGCGGCCTCCACGACGTGGTACGGGATCCCCAGGGCGTCCAGCCGGCCCCGCCCGGGGGCCGTGCCGTCGCGGTAGGCGTGGACCACGAGCTCGGTGGGGGCCCGGCCCCGCCGGTCCGGGCGACCCAGCTCCAAGGCCCGGTCCGAGACGCTGTCCATGTCGCCCACGATCAGGTCCGGGACGTACCCCTCGTCGAGCAGCGCGTCCGCCCCACCGTCCACCCCGACGAGGACCGGACGCACCTCCCGGATGTAGGGGCGGAGGGCGGCCAGGTCCTCCTTGTAGCCGTAGCCCCGGACCACGACCAGGACGTGACGCCGCCGGAGGTCGTGGCGGAGCGCCGGGAGACCCATCCCCCCGAAGAGCAGGTCCCGTTCGGCCTGCATGAACTGGAGCGTGTTCCGGGCGAAGCGGTCGAACCGCTCCCCCAGGCGCTCCCGGGCCCGCTCCATGTCGGCCAGGACCGAGGCCGGGTCCTGCCGGACCCCCACCCCCACCAGCGCGCCGTCCACGTACACCCGGTCCCCGTCGACCCGGACCGGATCGCCCTCCCGGATCTTGCGCATGATCAGCTTCCCCACCCCGTCCACCAGGGGGATGCCCGCCTCGACCAGGATCAGGGGGCCCAGGTTCGGGTACCGACCGGAGATCGAGGGGGCGGCGTTCACCACCGCGGACACGCGCGCCGCCACCAGGCCCTCGGCCGCCACCCGGTCCAGGTCCTCGTGGTCGATCACGGCCACGTCCCCCGGCTCCGCCCGGAGCAGGAGCTGCTTCGTCCTGCGGTCCACCCGGGCCGGGCCGGCCATCGGGCGGGCCCGCCGGAGCGCCCCCCGTCTCCTCGACCCAAGCGCGAACGTCGCGACCTCCCTCCTCGCGGTCGGACGGCCGGGGCAAGCGTAGCCGAACGGCGGGGGACGGCCGACGGCCGCCTCAGCGCCCCCGCTTGGCGCGTCCCGCCTCCGCCAGGAGCTCCTCGGCGTGGAGCGCCGCCCGCTCGCTCCCGGGGAGCCCGGAGAGCATCCGCGAGAGCTCGGCGATCCGCTCCTCGTCCCCCAGGGGGCGGGCCCGGGCCGCACCGGCCCGCTTGCGGATCAGGACGTGGCGGTCGGCGAAGGCCGCGATCTGGGGGAGGTGGGTCACCACCAGCACCTGCCGCTGCTGGGCCAGCCGGGCCAGCCGCTCGGCCACCCGCCAGGCAGCCTCGCCGCCCACCCCGGTGTCCACCTCGTCGAAGACCACGGTAGGGGCCTCGCTGCCGGTGAGCAGGGCCAGCGCCAGCATCACCCGCGAGAGTTCCCCGCCCGAGGCGGCTTTCTCCAGGGGGGCTAGGTTCAGGCCGGGGTTGGCGCTGAAGAGCAGTTGCACCTCCTCCAGCCCCTCCGGCCCCGGCTCGGCCAGGGGGATCAGGCCCACCTCGAAGCGGGCCTCGGGCATCCCCAAAAAACGGATTTCCCTGGTAGCCTCGGCGCTGAGCCCCTCGGCGGCCTCGCGCCGGGCTTTGGAGAGGGCTTCCCCAGCTTCCAGGAGCCGGGCGTGGGCCTGGGTCACCTCGCCCGCCAGTTCCGCCAGGCGGTCCTCGGCTCCCTCGAGTTCGGCCAGTTCGCGACGGGACTCCTCG
>DATLZP010000357.1:0-5225 GCA_035573935.1 Actinomycetota bacterium | reverse complement strand
CCGCACGAAGCCCGGGTTCACCGCGGTGACGAGCACGCCGCGGGGCGCGAGCTCGTGGAAGAGGGCCTCGGAGAACGCGACCACCCCGTGCTTCGTCGCCGAGTAGACGCTCGCGCCCGGGGCGGCGAACCTGCCGGCCAGGGACCCCACGTTGACCACGTGCCCGCCGCCGTCCCGGGCGAGCAGCGGGAGGAGCGCCTTCGTGCAGAGCATCACGCCCAGCAGGTTCACCCGGACCACCTGCTCGATCTCCTCTGGCGAGGCATCCGCGAACCGACCGCCCCCGGGGACCCCGGCGTTGTTCACCAGGACGTCGCAGCGCCCGAAGGCCGCCTCGACGACGGCGGGGAGGCGGGCGATCCGGTCGGCGTCGGCCACGTCCAGGGGGACCGGCAGGGCCCGTCCGCCCCGGCGCTCGATGGCCCGGGCGATGGCCTCCAGCCGTTCCATCCGCCGCGCCGCCAGGACCACCGCCGCCCCCTCGCGGGCGAGGAGGACCGACGTGACCTCGCCGATCCCGGCCGAGGCCCCGGTCACGACCGCGACCGCGCCGCGGAGGTCCACGCTCAGCCCCACCGGGCCGCCGGTACCATGGCCGGATGGACGTTATCGAAGCCCACGCCGCGCGTCTGCCGCCCGCCGACGACCGCTGGGCGCCACGGCCCCACGACCGGGGGGAGCTGGCCCGGGCCCTCGTGGAGGGCGGGGTGGCGGGGGTCGTCTCGCACCCGCTGGAGAACGTGCTCCGGCACATCGAGGAGCTCCTGGCCGGGGATCCGGACAAGCAGCTGGGGATGACCGGGCTCTCCGGGCTCACCGGGGAGCGGGTCCTGGAACTCACGGCCGAGCTGGCGGGCTTCCGCGTGGACCGCGCGGCCCGCTCCGGCCCGGTGGAGGTGGATCCCCACCGGGTCCTCGATGCCTGCGAGGAGGCGGGGGACCGCCTGGCCGGGGCCTGCCGGAGGGGTGAGACCGTGGTGCTCGCCACCGGCCACCCCGTGGGGCTCGCGCTCCTGTACCTGGAGGTCGGGCGGCTGATCGCCGCGCACGGCGCCCGACCCATCGCCCCCGCTGACGGCGTCCGCTGGAGGGAAGGGCTCCACCGCTGGCAGATCCGCTACCTCGGCCCCGTGGCGCTCCTCACGGACCGAGCGTCGGCTCGCCACACCCACCGGCCGGACGCGATGCGTCGGATCCTGGCGGAGGCCCGGCCCGACCTGGTGCTGGCGGACCACGGGTTCGCCGGGGCGGCCGTCGAGGCGGGGATCGAGACGATCTCGGTCGCGGACGTGAACGACCCCGCCCTGATCGTGGCCCGGGGGCTGGGACGCACCCGGACGGTGATCGTGATGGACGACAACGTGCGCCCCGACGCGTACTGGCCGTGCTTCCAGGCCATCGCCGCCCGCGTCCTCGGGAGGGCCACCGGCGAGCCGGCCGGGGGGAGCCTGTAGGATACGGCCCGATCCGATGAGGCTGTCCCTTCACGATGCTCGGCCCGCGGCCGGGCCCGAGGTGGCTCGGGTCCGCGGCGCGTCCAGGACGACCGTGCACCGATCGATCACGCAGGGCGACCGGCTCGTGGTCCGGATGGGCCACGGTGACCGCATCCGCGAGGAGGACGTGGACCGCGACCCGCCGGGGCGGTTCACCGCGTCCGGCTGAGCGCCGGGAGGGGCGCCTCCGTCCCCCGGCCCCGGGCCGGGCGAGGAGGCGGTGGTGGACGAGCACGAGGCGCTCGTCGCCCGGGCCGTCCGCGAGAAGCGGAGCGTGGTCCTGGTGGGCGGGCTGGATTCGGGCAAGACGACGCTGGCCCGGGCGTTGCTGCGTGCGGCCGTGGAGGCCGGCCGACGGGTGGCGTTCCTGGACGCCGACCCCGGGCAGAAGGCGGTGGGCCCGCCGGCCACGATCGGCCTCCGGCTGCTGCGCGACCCGGCCGACCTGGACCCGGAGCGGCTGGAGCGGGCCGACGCCCTCGCGTTCGTCGGGTCGACCTCGCCCCAGGGGCACCTCCTGGCCGTGGTGACCGGCGTCGCCCGGCTCCGGGCCCTCGCGCTCGGCGCCGGGGCCGAGCTGCTGGTCGTCGATACGAGCGGGCTGGTCTCCGGGATCTACGGGCAGCTGCTCAAGTTCCACAAGGTCCAGATGCTCGAGCCGGACCTCGTGGTGGGCCTGGAGCGGGGCGAGGAGCTCCGCCCCCTGCTCGGCGTCCTCCAGCGCTTCTTCGGCACCGAGGTGGTGGCCCTGCCCGTGCACCCCGGGGTGGTGCCGACGACGGTGGAGCAGCGGGCCGAGCACCGGGAGCGGGCGATGCGCCGGTACTTCTCGGGCCAGCTCCACCGCTTCCGGGTGAAGCCCACGGTGTTCATGCCCGCCCTCCCCGAGCTGTTCGACCTGGCGCAGCTCGACCGGCTCCTCGTGGGGCTCTCGGACGGCCGGGGCGGCGACCTGGGGCTGGGGTACCTGGAGCACGCGGCCGAGGAGGGGGTGCTGCGGTTGATCTCGCCGGTGGCGGAGGCGCCCCGGGCCCTTAGACTTGGGTCCGTCCGGCTGGAGGAGACCTACCGCGCCCGCCGCGTCGACCTCCGCAACCTGTTCAGGACGGAGTGAGAGAAGGGGAACGCGTGCCATCGCTGATCAAGAAGCGCCGCAAGAAGATGCGGAAGAAGAAGCACAAGAAGCTGCTGAAGAAGACGCGCTGGCAGCGTCGTCAGCAGGGCCGGTAGGCCCGGGGGGAGGCGGCGTGCGCCCCGGGGCTCGCCCGGCCCGGCCCATCGTCTTCCTCACCGATTACGGCCTGCGGGACGAGTTCGTGGGGACCTGCCACGCCGTGATGGCCCGGATCGCTTTCGCGGCCCGCGTGATCGACCTGACGCACGGGATCCCGCGGGGGGACGTCCTCCGGGGAGCGCTGGTGCTGGCCCGGTCCGTGCCGTACCTCCCTCCCGACGCCGTGGTCGTCGCGGTGGTGGATCCCGGGGTGGGCTCGCCCCGCCGGGCGGTGGCCGTGGAGGCGGGGGGCCTCGCCCTGGTCGGCCCGGACAACGGACTGCTCTCCCTGGCCTGGGAGGCGGCGGGGGGTGCCGTCCGGGCGGTCGAGATCTCGCGGGAGGAGATCCTGCTCCGCCCCCTCTCCCGCACCTTCCACGGCCGGGACGTGTTCGCGCCGGCCGCCGCGCACCTCGCGGCCGGCCGCTCCCTGGGGGACCTGGGGCCGGCCCTCGACGCCGGCGGCCTCGTGCGGCTGGAGGCGCCGTCAGCCCGGGCCGAGCCGGGGAGGGTGACCTGCACCGTGACCGGCGTGGACCGGTTCGGGAACGTCCAGCTCTCGGCGACGCTCCGGGACCTGGGAACGGCCGGCCTGGGCGAGCGGTTCGCGTTCGGGTCCCACGCCGTCCCCCTGGTCGGCACGTTCGCCGAGGCGCCGCCGGGCGGGCTGGCCGCCCTGGAGGACTCCCAGGGCTTCGTGGCCCTGATCGTGGATGGGGGGAGCGCGGCGGCGGTCACCGGCCTGCGCCCCGGGGACCCCGTGGTGCTGACGGCGGCTCAGGACGGGGGAGCGGAGGGGAGCGGCGTGCCGGGGATCGGCCCCGGGTAGGGCCCCCGGTCCTGGGAGGCCAGGCGGAGCTGCCAGGCGGCGGCCGCGACCAGGAGCACCCCCAGCGCGATCAGCGTGATCGCCGTGAACCGTCGCACCGGCGGCAGGCTAGCAGAGGGCCGATCAGGCCGAGAGGGGAAGGCGGTCCTCGCAGAACCGGCGGGCGTCGCGCATCACGGCGAGCAGCGCCGCCCGATCGTCCGCGTATCGGCGGAGGTCCAGCTCGAGCGAGAGGTTCCCCGTGAAGCCATCGGAGGCCAGGCGGTCCAGGAGCGGACCGAGGGGCAGGACCCCCTCGCCGATCGGCAGGTGGGAGTCCCAGCCCCTCCCGGCGTTGTCGGAGAGATGGACGTGGACCAGCCGCTCGCGCAGACGGTCCACGGCCTCCAGCAGGTCCAGGCCGGCCACCGCCGCGTGGCTCGTGTCCAGGACCACGGCCGGGAACCGCTCCAGGTCGCGGAGCTCCTGGCTCGGCGCGTGGAACCGCATCCCGCGCTCGCTGGGCAGCCGGAGGGGGAACATGTTCTCCACCCCGATCGTGACGCCGGTGGCCGCGGCCAGGTCGGCCAGGCTCCGCTCCACCCACCGGCGGTACCGCCGCTGCCACCGGTAGGGCGGGTGGACCACGACCAGGCCGGCCTCCACGTGCTCCGCCATCTGGAGCGCCCGGTAGATCTTCGTCACGGGATCGGTGGTCCACACCCGGCGGGAGAGGAGCAGGAACGGCGCGTGGATCGCGGCGACGGACAGGCCGTGGGCCGCGGCGAGCTCCCGGACGACCGCGGCGTCCTGCGTGGCCGGGTCCCGCGTGACCATCACCTCCACGCCCCCGTAGCCGGCCTCGGCGATCGTGCCCAGCGCCTCCCGGAGCGGACGATCGAAGAAGGCGGCGGTGGAGAAGAGCAGCGCGGGCCCGGTCACGGCGGTCATCCTAGCCGCAGCCGTGCCCGGCCCACCGTATCCTGACCGGGACATGTGGGCCTTCCCGCTCGCCGCCGCGGTCGTGGCGCTGTGGTTCGCCGTGGCCCTGGCCCGGCGGTTCGCCGCCCGCCGCCAGGCCTACCAGGCGCTGTGGGCGGCGGCCCTGGCGATGTACGCGGTCGCCTCCGCGGCCGTCGTGGTCGGCGTGCTCGCCGGATGGACCCCGGCCACGTTCCGCCTGTACTGGGCGCTGGGAGCCGTGCTCAACGTCCCGTACCTCGCGGCCGGCGAGGTCGTCCTGCTGATCCGCGACCGGCGCGTGCTCTGGGCGGTGATCCTCCTCCTGCTCTTCGCATCCGGCTTCGCCGTGGCCCGGGTGGGGACGGCGCCGCTCGATCCCGCCGCCCTCGACCATCCACTCCCGTTGGGACGCGAGGTCCTGGGGGCCGGGACGCCGGCCCACCGGCTCGCCCAGTACTACTCCTACCCGGCGTACGTGCTGCTGCTCGCCGGCTGCGCCTGGTCGGCCTGGCGGATGCGGGGGCGGCCCGAGCTCCGCCCCCGGTTCGTGGGGACCGCGGCGGTGGCGGGGGGGGCCACGGTGGTGGCCGTCGCCTCGGGGGTGGGCGCCGGGTTCCAGGTCGTGCCGGTCTTCTCCGTCGGGCTGGCCCTGGGGATCGCGCTGATGTTCTGGGGCTTCCGCCGG
>DATLZP010000356.1:0-5246 GCA_035573935.1 Actinomycetota bacterium | reverse complement strand
CGGGCTCCCGACGGACCTACAGGGCGCGGACGTCCGCCGTGAGGATCGGCTGGGAGGTCGGGCGGTCGGGGCAGTCCGCCGGCTCGACCGTCACCGCCATCTGGTCGGCGGACCCCAGCTCGGCATCGAGGTACGTGAGCAGGCGCCCGTCCGTGGGGCGGAGGCAGGCCCCCGGGATCGGCCTGCCGTCCTGGATCATCCACACCTCGAGCACCCGGTCCTCGGGGAGCGGGCCGAGGTCCGACCCGATCAGGACCACGCCCCGCTGGCCGGGGCGGTAGACGAGGGCCAGGTCGCCCTGCCCCTGGAACGCGAGGATCCGCACCCCCTCCAGCGGGGGCTCGGCGGTGGTCCCCCGAACGGCCCAGCCCGCGGCGAACAGGGCCACGGCCGCCGCGGCGGCCAGCAGGGCCCCCAGCGCCCGCCGGCCCGGACCGGGCCGGGTCGCCCGCTCGGGTGGGAGGGCGGAGATCCGCTCGACCAGCCGGTCCTCCATCCCGTTCGGCACGGGCTCCGGGTCGAGGGCGAAGGCCAGGCGGCCGGCCACGTCGGCGTAGGCCCGCTCCAGGGCCCGGCAGGTCTCGCAGTCGCCGTGGGCGGCCCGCTCCTCGGCCAGGGCCCGCTCCTCCGCCGGGTCCAGGCCGCCCAGGGCCGCGGCGGCGAGCAGCTCCTCGATCCGATCGTGGTCCCGCGTCGCGCTCATCGTTCCAGCTCCCCCAGGGACGCCCGCAGCCTCCGCATCGCGAGGAGGGTCCGCGATTTCACCGTGCCGAGCGGGAGCGACAGGCGCTCGGCGATCTTCGACTGCGAGAGCCCCTGGAAGTACATCAGCTCGATCACCTGCCGTTGCTCGGCCGGGAGGTCCTCCAGCGCCCCCCGCACGGCCCGACGCTCCTCGGGGAGGCCCACCGCCTCCACCACGGTGACCCCGGGGTCGTCCCCGGGGTCCGGGAGCTCGATCACGGCCTCGGCCCGGCGCCGCTGGGATTCCTCCCGGCGGACGGCGTCCACGGCCCGGTGGTGCACGGCGGCCATCAGCCAGGCCCGGACGGAGCCCCGGGCCTCGTCGTACGCGCCGGGACGCCGCCATATGGAGAGGAACGCCTCCTGGACGATCTCCTCGGCCAGGAACCCCTGCCGGACGATGCGCCGCGCCAGGGCCAGCGCGGTCCCCCCGTAGCGCCGGAACAGCGTCCGGAACGCGGCCTCGTCTCCCCCCTCGATCCGGCGGAGGAGGTCGCGGTCCCGGGCCTCAGCCAGGTCCACGAGGCCCACGGGGATGCTCCGCCCGGCCGGGCCCCGGGCCCCTGCGCCCTCCGCCCTCGCGCGCGAGGCCATCGCGGAGGTATTCGCGGTCGGCGCTCCTCCGGATCGGCGGTGGGTGGCGTGGGTCCGGCAGCCTCGTCCTCCCTGGGACCGGGCCTCGACCGTACCGGAGCCGCCGACGCCACGGCAAGACGGCCCCCCCGGTACGCTGTGCGCGTGCGCGAGGCGACCGGCTCCGGAGGGCGGCTGCGGGGGGCGCTCCTCGCGATCTCGGCCGGCCTCTCCCTCCTCCTGGCGGCGACGGCCGCGGCCGGCTACGGGACCTACCTCTGGGCGCAGCGCCGGCTCTCCGAGCACCCCATCGCGCCCCGGGACCCCGACACCGGCCAGCGCGTGATCGGCGGCCCCTGCGTCCGCCGGGCCTGCAACTACCTGCTGCTGGGGAGCGACTCGCGGGCCGGCCTGTCCGAGGAGGAGCAGCGGATGTTCGGCTCGCCGGGGACCGTGGAGGGCCAGCGGGCGGACACGATCATCCTGGTCCACGTGGACCCGGACCGGGAGCGGGCGATCGTGCTGCACTTCCCCCGGGACCTGTGGGTGCGGATCCCCGGCCGGGGGTGGGGCAAGATCAACTCCGCCTTCGAGGGGGGGCTCCGGGGCGGGGGCCCGGCCCGGGTGGCCCGCACCGTCCACGAGCTCACCGGGCTGCGGATCAACCACGTCCTGTACGTGGACCTGGCGGGGTTCGAGGGCGTGGTGGACGCGATGGGGGGTGTCCCGATCTGCGTGGACCGCCCCATGGAGGACCCCCTGGCCGGCCTGCACATCCCCCGGGCCGGTTGCTACACGTTCGACGGTCCCACCGCCCTGGCCTTCGTCCGGGCCCGGCACGTCGTGGGCGATTGCATCCCGGACTTCGCCCGGATCACGCGGCAGCAGCAGTTCCTCCGGGCCGTCCTGGCCAAGCTCCTCTCGCCCTCGCAGGTCGTGCACCTCCCGGCGCTCGTGCCGGCCGTGGCGGCGAACATCGTGAAGGACCGCGACCTCAGGATCCCGGAGCTCCTCGGGCTGGTGCAGGAGCTCCAGGGGGTCTCGGCCGGGGACGCGGACTTCCGCGTCGTGCCGGGGGTGCCGGAGGGGATCACCGTGGACGGCGTCTACACGAGCGTGGTCCGGATGCTGCCCGAGGCCAGGGAGCTGTTCCGCCGGCTCCGGGAGGGCGAGGCGCTGGGCGACCTGGGCCGGGAGCTCCCCAGCACCCCGCCCTCCCCGGCCAACATCCGGGTGGGGGTGTTCGACGCGGGGGCGGGCAGCGCCGCCCGGCGGGTCCTCTCCCAGCTCTCGCGGGGCGGCTACGACACGTCGCCCGGCCTGGCCCCGGCCTCGGAGCTCGACCTGCCGGCCGACGGCCCGGCCATCCTGTTCGGACGGGGCCGGCAGGACGAGGCGGAGGTCGTGGCCCGGTTCCTGCCCGGCCTGGAGCCGGTCCCGGCCCCCAGGGGGAGCCTCCGGGGGCTCGACGTCGCGGTGGTGGTGTCCGCCGGGTACGAGCCGGCGCCCCCCGGCGGGGGAGGGGAGGGCGCGCCGCCCCCCTCGGGGTGCTGATGCGGGCGCTCGTCCTGGCGGGGGGGGAGGGGTCGAGGCTTCGGCCCATCACCCACACCAGCGCGAAGCAGCTGATCCCGGTGGCCAACAGGCCGATCCTGTTCCACGCGCTGGAGGACGTGGCCGAGGCGGGGATCACGGAGGTGGGGATCGTGGTCGGCCACACCGAGGCCGAGGTCCGGCGGGCGGTGGGGGACGGGTCGGCCTGGGGGCTGCGGGTCACCTACCTCCGCCAGGAGGCGCCCCTCGGCCTGGCCCACGCCGTCCTCGTGGCTCGCGACTTCCTCCGGGGCGAGCCCTTCGTGATGTACCTCGGCGACAACGTGCTGCTCGAGGGGATCCGCCGGTTCGTGGAGCGGTTCGAGCGGCACCGGCCGAACGCCCAGATCTTCCTGGCCCGGGTCCCCGAGCCGGAGCGGTTCGGGGTGGCCGTGCTGGAGGGCGATCGGGTGGTCCGGCTGGTGGAGAAGCCCCGGGAGCACCTGTCGGACCTGGCGCTGGTCGGGGTGTACCTGTTCGACCAGACGATCGTGGAGGCGGCCGCGGCCATCCGGCCCTCCTGGCGGAACGAGCTCGAGATCACCGACGCCATCCAGCACCTGATCGACACGGGCCGGACCGTGCGGGCGGAGATGGTCCAGGGCTGGTGGAAGGACACCGGCCGCCCCGAGGACCTCCTGGAGGCGAACCGGATGCTGCTCTCGGTCCAGGCCCGGCGGATCGAGGGCGAGGTGGACGCGGACTCGCGGGTGGAGGGGGCGGTCGTGGTGGAGGCGGGAGCCAAGGTCGTCCGCTCGGAGCTCCGGGGCCCGGCGATCGTGGGCCAGGGGTCGCTGGTCGAGGACGCGGTGGTCGGCCCCCACGCCTCGATCTCCCCGGGGTGCACGGTGACCGGGAGCCGGATCGAGGACTCGATCGTGATGGAGCGGTGCCGGGTGATCGGGGTGCGGCGGCTGGAGGGCTCGATCCTGGGGAGGGACGTGGAGGTCCGGGGCAGCGCGCCCCCCGGCGCCCACCGGATCGTGGTGGGCGACCAGAGCCGGCTCGAGCTGGACTGACGTGCGGTTCCTGGTCGACGCCCGGCCGGCCCTCGATCCCGGGAGGACCGGGGTGGGCCGCTACGCCCGGAGGCTGGTGGAGGAGCTGCCGGCGGCCGATCCCGGGGCCACCTACGTGGCCTGGTACCTGCACGCCCGAGGGCTCCTCCGGCCCCGGCGCTCCTTCCCCCCGGCCCCGAACCTCGTGGAGCGGGCCACGCGGTTCCCGGCCCGGGTCTTCCAGCCGGTCGCGTGGCGCCTGGGCGTGCCCCGGGTGGAGTGGCTGGCGGGCCGGTTCGACGCGCTCCTGGCGACGAACTTCCTGCCCCCGGCCACGGGCGCGCTCGACCGGAGCGTGCTCGTGGTGCACGACCTGGCGTTCGAGCGCCACCCGGAGACCGCTCCGCACATCGACGGGCGGTGGCGGCGGCGGTTCGCCGGGGCGCTCGCGGGCTGCGCCGCGGTGATCGTCCCCTCCACGGCCACCCGCGACGACCTGGTCGAGCTCCACGGCGTCGGCCCGGAGCGGATCCACGTGGTGCCCCACGGGGTCCGGGCGGACGCCTTCGCCCCCCCGCCCGACGCCGCCGAGCGGGCGCGGCGGGCCCGGGAGCGGTTCGGGATCGGGGGCCGCTACGTCCTGTTCCTGGGCGGCATCGAGCCGCGGAAGAACCTAGCTCGCCTGGTGCGCGCGTTCGCCCTGGCCGGGGCCGACGCCTGGCTGGTCCTGGCGGGGGGGCCGGTCCGGTGGTCCCCGCGGGCCGGGGCGGAGCTCGAGGAGGAGGTGGCCCGGCTCCCGGGGCCGCTGCGGGCCCGCGTGGTCCGGACCGGCTACGTGGCCGACGAGGACCGCCTCGGGCTCCTGTGGGGCGCGGAGCTGCTGGCCTACCCCTCGCTCGCCGAGGGCTTCGGGTTCCCCGTGCTCGAGGCCTTCGCCGCGGGGGTGCCGGTCCTCGCCTCCCGGTCGTCCTCCCTCCCGGAGGTGGCGGGGGAGGCGGCCCTCCTCGTGGACCCTCTCCACGAGGGGGCGATCGCGGAGGGGATCCGCCGGCTCCTCGAGGACGGGGAGCTCCGGGCCAGGCTCCGGACGGCGGGGCTCGAGCGGTGCCGCCTGTTCACCTGGCGGCGGACGGCGGAGGCCACGGCGTCGGTCCTCCGGGCGGCCGCCGCCCGGGGCTGACGCGCTCACCCCGGGTGTTCGGGGGAGGGGAGACGACCTACACTCGGCCCGCCGATGGCGGACGTCCTCCACGTGCTCGTCACCGGTGGGGCCGGGTTCATCGGCTCGCACCTGGTGGACCTGCTGCTCGAGCGGCCCGACCGGCGCGTGACGGGCCT
>DATLZP010000355.1:0-3491 GCA_035573935.1 Actinomycetota bacterium | reverse complement strand
TAGATCCCGAGCTGGCCCGGCGTCTTCCCCGTCATGGCGCAGGCCCAGGCGGGGACCGTGATCGGCGGGGTGATGCTCGCCAGCTCCCCGTGCATCCCGGCCTCCATCAGCTTGCGGAGGTTGGGGACCTCGTCCAGGAGGTCGTGGAAGAGGAGCCGGGCCGGCACGCAGTCCAGCCCGATCACGGCGACCCGCGGTCCGTCGGCCATCCTCTCCTCGTCCCAGGGGCTCCGACACGCATCGAGGAGCCGGCCGGGGCCGAGCTCCTCTGGCGGAGGCCCATGCTACCAGACGGCGGTCGGCGGAGGCGCGGTGTGGGACGATGCGGGGCCGTGGACATCCTCCGGCGGGTCCTGTACTGGCAGGCGGCGGCCTGGGCCGTGGGCGGGGTCCCGGAGCTCCTCGCCCCCCGCTGGCTGCTGGAGGGCGTCTTCGACCAGCCCCCCGCCCCCGACCACGCCTACGTCCGGGCGGCCGGGGCGATGGCCCTGGGCATGGCCATGCTGATGGTGCTCGTCGCGCAGCGGATCGAGGAGGTCTGGTGGTGGGCGTGGGCGTTCGTCCTGACCGACGCCGCCCTGGCCACGATCTGCCTCCTGACGGCGGCCCTCGGGCCCCAGGGGGGGAGCGGCGTCCTCCTGTGGTGGCTGCTCGGGGGGGCGAACGTCGCGTTCGGCGCCGGGCTCATGGCCGGGCTGGGGCTGGCCGGCCAGGAGCGGCCGCCGGTCTAGCCGGGGGCGTGCCCCGCCCGGCCCGCAGACGCTCCTCGGCCAGGCGGCGGGCGGCGGCGTCGGTGGAGATCCCCTCCGCCTCCGCCAGCTCGAAGGTCCTCCGGAGCGTGTGGCCGATCCCCTCCAGCCTCGCCTCGAGCTCCCGGGAGCTCCAGCCCAGCACCTCCCGCCCGGCCAGCCAGAGCACGCCACCGGCGTTCACGACGAAGTCCGGCGCGTAGAGGATCCCCGCCTCCCGGAGCCGGTCGGCGTCGGCGGGCTCCAGGAGCTGGTTGTTGGCCGCCCCGGCCACGACCCTGCACCGGAGCCGGGGGATGGTCTGGGCGGAGAGCACGCCCCCCGCAGCGCAGGGGGCGAGCACGTCGCAGTCCGTGCCCATCGCGTCCTCGGGGGGCACGTCCCGTCCCCCCACCCGCTCGGCCACGGCCCTGGAGCGCGAGGGATCCAGGTCGGTCACCAGCACCTTGGCCCCGGCCCCGGCCAGGAGGTCGGCGAGGGGTCCCCCGACCGCGCCCACCCCCTGCACGAGGACCGTCCGACCCGCCAGGTCCGCCTCCCCGAACGCGTGGGCCACCGCGGCTCGGATCCCGTGGAACGCACCCCGGGCGGTGGCCGGCGAGGGCTCCCCGGAGCCCCCCCGGGCGGGGCTGCGCCCCAGGACGTGCGCCGTGCGTTCCCCGATCACGTCCATGTCGGCGGCCCCGGTGTTCATGTCCGCCGCGGTGACGTAGGTCCCCCCGAGGGCCTCCACCAGGTCCGCGTAGCGGAGGAGCAGCCGGCGCCGCTCCTCCCCGGCCGGGATGGCCGGGACGGCCAGGACGGCCTTGCCGCCGCCGAAGGGGATGCCGGCCAGGGCGTTCTTGAGCGTCATCGCCGAGGAGAGGCGGAGGACGTCCCACAGCCCCTCGGCCGCCTCCCCGTAGGCCTTCATCCGGGTGCCGCCGAAGCCGGGGCCCAGCACCGTGGAGTGGACGCCCACGAACATCCACGTCCCCGCGTCGTGGCGGACGGCCACCAGCTCGCCGTCCCAGGCCCGGAGGAGCTCCTCGAACCCGCCGACGCCCTCCATCCCGGACGAGTCTACCGAGCGCAGAAGGGGCCGGTTCAGGCCTCGAGGAGCGGGCCGAAGATCCGCACCCACTCCTCGTGCTCCTCCGGGGCCTCGAACACCGGGTAGTTCCGGACCCGCGAGGAGAGGAAGAGGGAGACCTGCTCCAGCTCCCCCCGCGAGTTCTTGGCCAGGAACGGGACGCGCTTGCCCAGGATCTCCGCATCGGGGAAGACGAGCGGGCTGTTGGCCAGCCGCTCGTTCCCGAACTCCTCGGCGATGATGCGGCGCGCCTCCGGCACGGGGCTCACGTACCCCACCCAGTTCGCGATCATCGCCGCGATGCGCGGACGGTAGACGAAGTCCATGTAGAGCATCGCGTCGACCGGGTGCGCGGCCCGGGCCGGGATCATCATGTTGTCGGTCCAGAGCATCGCGCCCTCGTCGGGAACCACGAACCGGAGCTCCCGGAACCCCTCGTTGCGGACCTGGAAGATGTCGCCGGACCACGCCAGCGTGAGCCAGACGTCCCCCCGGGTGAGCGCGTTCAGGTACCCCTGGTCGTAGTAGCGCGGCCGGACGGTTCGCTGCTGGAGGCGCAGGCGCTCGGCGGCGAGCCTCCAGTCCTGGGGGGTGGACATCGAGGGGTCGACGCCGAGCGAGAGGAGCCCGAAGCTGCCCAGCTCCATGAGGTCCACCATCATCCCCACCCGCCCGGCGAGCCTCGGGTCCCAGAGGTCCTGCACGCTCCGGGGCTCCCGGCCCAGGGCCTCGACGGCCTGGGGGGCGTAGGCCATGCCGGTGAACCCCGACTGCCACGCCACCGTGAACCGGTTCCCCGGGTCCCAGGAGGGGTTGCGGACGAGCGGCCCCGCGTGCTCCCGGAACCGCCCCAGGAACCGGTGGTCGAGCGGGATCAGCCAGCCGGAGCGCATCAGCTCGGAGAGCTCGGGGCCGTTCGTCAGGACGATCAGGTCGTAGCCGGTGGGAAGGCCCAGCTCGAGGGAGGGTCGGATCTTCTCCAGGAAGGTCGCGTTGTCCCGGATCGGCCGGTAGTAGTGGACCCGGATCCCGGTCTCCTCCTCGAACAGCTCGAGGGACGGCCTCCGCCCCCGGGCCCGGTCGATGTAGTAGGGCCAGTTCGCGAAGTCCAGGACCCCGGCCCGCTCCTGGAGGCTCCACCAGCGCTCCCAGTCCACGGGCGGCGAGCGGTCGGCCTGGGGGCGGTCGGCGACGGAGCCCAGCCGGCAGGCCGGGAGGGCCGACGCGGCGGCGGCCGAGGCCACCCCCAGGGCGGCCGTCCGGAGGAACCGTCGCCGGCTGAGGCGGGGCGTCGTGCGTCGACGCGGGCCGGGCTCCCCGGGTGGCCCCATCCACGCCAACGCGCCCTCCACGGTCGACGGGCGCCTCGAACCTAGGGGTGGACGCCGGGCCCTTCACCGTCCGTCCGCGGTAGTTCGCCTACCCCGGGGGGACGGACGGCCGGAGGGGGCCACCCGGCCCCCTCCGGCCCTCGCCCGGGAACGCCCGGGGATCAGTGCATGTGCCCGTGCCCGCCCCCGGCCGGCTCGGGCTCCTCCTCCTTCTTCTCCACGACCGCGCTCTCGGTGGTGAGGACCAGGGCGGCGATCGAGGCGGCGTTCTGGAGCGCGGAGCGGGTGACCTTGGCCGGGTCGATGATCCCGGCCTTGAACATGTCGACCCACTCGCCG
>DATLZP010000354.1:0-3765 GCA_035573935.1 Actinomycetota bacterium | reverse complement strand
CGGACGACGTGCTGACGCGAGAGGCGCTCTTCTTCAGCCAGCTGGCGGTCGTGACCTTCGGGGGTGCCTACGCGGTCCTGGCCTACCTGAACCAGGCCGCCGTGAGCCGGTTCGGCTGGCTGGCCCAGGGAGAGATGGTGACGGGCCTCGGGCTGGCCGAGACGACCCCCGGTCCGCTCATCATCGTCACGGAGTTCGTGGGGTTCCTCGCCGCGTACCGGGACCCCGGGGGACTGCCGCCCGTCCTGGCCGGGGTGCTGGGGGCCGCCGTCAGCACCTGGGCCACGTTCGCCCCCTCGTTCGTGTGGATCTTCCTGGGGGCTCCGTCGGTGGAGCGGCTCCGGGGCAGCGGCCGCCTGGCGCCGGCCCTGGGGGCCATCACGGCGTCGGTCGTGGGGGTGATCGCCACCCTGGCCGTCACGTTCGGGGTCCACGTGCTCTTCGCCCGGGTCGCGGAGCGCAGGGTCCTGGGGGCGGTGGTGCCGGTCCCCGACCCGGGCTCGCTCGACGCCCTGGCCCTCCTCGTCGCCGGGGCCGTCTTCCTCGGCGTCTGGCGCCGGGGCTGGAGCGTGCCGGCGGTGGTCGCGGGATCGGCCGCCGTGGGGCTCCTCCGTGCCCTGCTGGGGTAACCTGCGCCCGTGGAGGCGCCCGAGGGCGATCGGGGGATCGTCGGCGGGGAGCTCGACCTGCGTCGGTACCGCACGGAGTTCCCCGTCCTGGAGCGGAAGGCCTACCTGATCAGCGCCTCCCTGGGGCCGCTCTCCACGCGCTCCCGCGCGCTCCTCCAGGGCTACCTCGAGGCCTGGGCGGCGAAGGGCGCCCCCGACCACGTCTGGTTCGAGGACGTCTTCCCGGCCATGGGCCGGCTGAAGCGGACCTTCGCCGCCCTGATCGGGGCCCGCCCGGCCGAGGTGGCGATCACCACGAACGTCTCGCTCGCGCTCTCCACGATCGCCTCGTGCGTCGACTTCACCCGGCGGCGGAAGGTGATCTGCTCGGAGCTCGACTTCCCCACCGACGGGCACGTCTGGCTGGCCCAGCGACGGCGGGGGGCGGACGTGGTGTTCCTCCGGTCCCCGGACGGGCTGACGATCCCCCTCGAGGCCTACGCGGAGGCGATCGACGAGGACACCGCGGTGGTCATGATCAACCGGGTCCTGTACCGATCGAGCGCCCTGGTGGACGCGGCGGCGATCTGCCGGATGGCCCGGGAGGCGGGGGCGTGGTCCGTCGTGGACGACTTCCACGGGGCGGGCATCGTCCCGGTGGACGTGCGGGAGCTGGGGTGCGACGCCTACACCACCGGGGTCCTGAAGTGGCTGTGCGGCGGCCCCGGCCTCGCGTTCCTCTACGTCCGGGAGGAGCTCCTGCCCCACCTGGAGCCCGCCGTGACCGGGTGGTTCGCCACGGCCGATCCGTTCTCGTTCGACCTGGAGCACCTGACGTACCACCCCACGGCCCGGCGCCTGGAGCACGGCACCCCGCCGGCCCCCGTGGCGTTCATCGCCCAGGGGGGCCTGGACCTGATCGGCGAGGTGGGGCCGGCGCGGATCCGGGAGCGGATCTGCGAGCTCACGGATCTCGTGATGGCCCGGGCCGACGAGGAGGGCATCCCGGTCCGGACGCCCCGGCAACGGGCCGGCCGGGGCGGAGTGGTGAACCTGCAGGTGGGGCCGGACGCGGGGAGGATCTGCCACGCCCTCCTGGAGCGGGACGTGTGCACGGACGCCCGCGGCGACGGGCTGCGGATCTCACCCCACTTCTTCACCACCGAGGAGGAGGTGGATCGGCTCTTCACGGAGCTCCGGGCCCTCCGGTGACCCCCCGGGGGTGAACCCCCCACCCCGTCCCCGACGTACATGGGACGGAGAAGGGCAGGCCCGGTCGGCGACGGTGATGCGCGGGGCGCGGTTCGTGGCCATCGTCGCGGCGGGGGGAGCGCTGGTCCTCCCCGCGGTGCCGGCCCGCGCCCAGGGGCTGGAGATCACCACCCCCTACCCGGCCGTGGTGGTGGGGCCCGGGGACGGCGTGGCCCTCGATCTGGACGTCACCGCCCCCGGCCGGCAGCGGGTCGATCTCGCCGTCCGGCGGGTCCCCCCGGGCTGGGATGCGACCCTCCGGGGCGGGGGGTTCGTCGTGGGGGGCGTCTTCACCGATCCCCGCGACCCGCCCCGGGTGGAGCTCCAGGTGGAGGTGCCGCCGGACGCCCGCCCGGGCACCTACGCGATCGTGGTCACCGGCCGGTCGCCGGCCGGCAGGGACGCCCTCCGGGTGGAGCTCCGGGTGGCCCGGGGTCGGGCGGGAGGGGTCTCCTTGACGACCGACTCCCCCCGGGCCGCGGGGGCGTCGGACGCCACCTTCACCTTCGACCTCCAGCTCACGAACGACACCCCCCAGGACGCGACGTTCGACCTCCACGCGGCGGGCCCACCCGGCTGGCTGGTGGACGCCCGCCCCACGGGGGAGGAGCAGGCCACGTCGATCCGGGTGCCGGGGGGCGGGTCGCACGGGGTGGAGGTCCAGGTGGATCCACCGGACGACGCCGTGGCCGGGGCCTACCCCATCCTGGTCCGGGCGGCGGGGGGCGGCCAGAGCGCCCAGGCGCAGCTCCGGGTGGAGATCACCGGGAACTACGCGATGTCGGTGTCCACCCCCGACGAGCGCCTGAACGTGGACGTGGGGGCGGGTGAGACGACCGAGGTGGCGCTCCTGGTGCGGAACGAGGGGACCGCGCCGCTCACCGACGTGGAGCTCTCGGCCGACCCCCCGGTCGACTGGCAGGTCCGGTTCGTCCCGGCCACCGTCCCGGCGATCGAGCCCGGCGCCGTCGCGCGGGTCCGGGCGCTGATCACGCCCTCCGGCGACGCCCTCACCGGCGACTACCTCGTCACCGTCACGGCCCGGTCGGATCCCGTGACGGAGGCGGTGGACCTCCGGGCCACGGTCCGGACATCCGGCCTGTGGGGGCTCGTGGGGATCACGTTGATCGCGGCGGCCCTGGGCGGCCTGGCCCTGGTGTTCCGCCGCTACGGTCGGCGGTGATGGGCGCGGCGGACGGCCCGGCCGTCGCCACCCGGGGGCTCACGAAGCGCTACGGGGACGTCGTGGCCGTCGACCACCTCGACCTGGAGCTCCGACGGGGGGAGATCTTCGGGCTCCTGGGCCCGAACGGGGCGGGGAAGACCACCACGATCCTCATGCTCCTCGGCCTCACCGAGCCCACCGAGGGCGAGGCCAGGGTCCTCGGCCTGGACCCCGTGCGCCGGCCCCTGGAGGTCAAGGCCAGGGTGGGATACGTCCCCGACGACGTCGGGTTCTACGGCGGCCTCACCGGGCGGGAGAACCTGCGCTTCACGGCCCGCCTGAACGGGCTCGACGGCCTGGCCGCCGAGGAGCGGATCCAGCTGCTCCTGGAGCGGGTGGGGCTGGCCGAGGCGGCGGACGGCGCCGTGGAGACGTACTCCCGGGGGATGCGGCAGCGGCTGGGGATCGCCGACGCCCTGCTGAAGGACCCGGACGTGCTGATCCTCGATGAGCCCACCGTGGCCATCGACCCGGAGGGGGTGGCCGAGGTGCTGGGGCTGATCCGCTCCGTGGCCCGGGAGCGAGGGGCCACGGTCCTGCTCTCCAGCCACCTCCTCCACCAGGTCCGCACGATCTGCGACCGGGTGGGGATCTTCGTGGCGGGCCGGATGGTGGCGAGCGGGACCGTGTCGGAGCTCGCCCGGCGGGCCGGCGAGGCGCCGACGTTCGAGGTGGGCGTGG
>DATLZP010000353.1:0-2318 GCA_035573935.1 Actinomycetota bacterium | reverse complement strand
GTCGTCGCTGAACAGCCGGACCCCCGCCCCGGCCATCTCGCCGATCTCGGCCAGCTCCTCCCCGGCCAGGCCCTTCGTCACGGCCCCCACCGGGAACACGTCGCACAGCCCGGCCCGGGCGGCCAGGCTCCGGACCTCCTCGATCACGGCCAGGTGGTCCGCGACCGGATCGGTGTTGGCCATCGCCGCCACCGCCGTGTAGCCCCCCAGGGCCGCCGCCCGGCTGCCCGTCTCCACGGTCTCCTCGTGCTCGCCGCCCGGCTCCCGGAGGTGGGCGTGGAGGTCCACCAGGCCGGGGATCAGCACGAGCCCCTGGCAGTCGATGGCCGCCGCCCCCCGGGCGTCGAGGTCGGCCCCCACCGCGGCCACGGCGGTCCCCTCGATCAGGACGTCCAGCACCTCGTCCCGCCCCGCCACGGGGTCCACCACCCGGGCGCCGGACAGGAGCGTCCGTCGGGCCCGCATCAGCCCTCCCCCCCGTCCCCGCCGAGCAGCAGGTAGAGCAGCGCCATCCGCACGGCGATCCCGTTCGTCACCTGTTCCTCGATCACGGCCCGGGGGAGGTCGGCCACGTCGGAGTCGATCTCCACGCCCCGGTTCATCGGGCCGGGGTGCATGATCAGGCACCCCTCGGGGAGCGCCGCCACCCGCTCCGCGGTGAGCCCGTAGAGCCGGGCGTACTCCCGGACGCTGGGGAAGAACCGCTGCCGCTGCCGCTCCCGCTGCACCCGGAGGAGGTAGCAGACGTCGAGCTTGGGGAGCACGCCGTCCAGCTCGTAGGAGACCTCCGCCCCCCAGGCCGGCGCCTCCGGGGGGATCAGCGTGGGGGGGCCGACCAGCGTGACCTCCGCTCCCATCTTCACCAGGGCGAACGTGAGCGAGCGGGCCACCCGGGAATGGCGGACGTCGCCCACGATCGCCGCCCGCAGGCCCTCGAACCGGCCCAGCTTCTCCCGGATCGTGTACAGGTCGAGGAGGGCCTGGGTGGGGTGCTCGTGCGTGCCGTCCCCGGCGTTCAGCACCCGCCCGCTCACCCACCGGGTGAGCTGGTGGGGCGAGCCCGAGGACGAGTGGCGGATCACGATGGCGTCGGCCCCCATCGCCTGGAGCGTGCGGGCCGTGTCCTTGAGCCCCTCCCCCTTGGCCACCGAGGAGCCGGAGGTCGAGAAGTTGATCACGTCCGCCGAGAGCCGCTTCGCGGCGAGCTCGAACGAGATCCGGGTCCGCGTGGAGTCCTCGTAGAACAGGTTCACGACGGTCCGCCCCCGGAGGGCCGGCACCTTCTTGATCACGCGGGTCCCGACCTCCCGGAACGACTCCGCGGTGTCGAGGATCCGCACGACGTCCTCCGCCGTGAGGTCGTGCACCGACAGCAGGTGCCTGTTCATCGCCTCGCCCCCATCCGCGCCTCCCCCTCGCCCCCCCGGGGCGCGGGCTCCTCCACGTACACGGCGTCCTCCCCGTCCACCTCCCGCACCGCGACCCGCACCACCTCGTCGCGGCGGGTCGGCACGTTCTTCCCCACGAAGTCGGCCCGGATCGGCAGCTCCCGGTGCCCCCGGTCCACGAGCACGGCCAGCTGCACGGCCCGGGGCCGTCCGAAGTCCACCAGCGCGTCGAGCGCCGCCCGCACCGTGCGGCCGGTGTAGAGCACGTCGTCCACGAGCACCACCACCCGGTCGGTGACGTCGGTCGGGATCCGGGTCTCGTGGACCTCCGGGGCCTCGGCCCGCAGGCCGATGTCGTCCCGGTAGAACGTGATGTCGAGGACCCCGACCGGCACCGCCGCGCCCTCGATCCGCTCGATCTCGGCGGCCAGGCGGCGGGCCAGGTCGTCGCCCCGGGCGGCGATCCCCACCAGCACCACGTCGCGGGCGCCCTTGTTCCGCTCGATGATCTCGTGGGCGATCCGGGTGAGGGCCCGGCGGATCTCGGCCGGGTCCATCAGGCGCCCGGCGCTCACGGAAGAGGAACGCCCCGCCGGGGCGGGGCGCAGCATCGGGTCCGCACGCGTTCGTCCTCCCTTCCCGGCCTCGCCGGACCGGACTTAAAGGGGAAGTCCGGGGGCAGGATAGCGACGCCCCGGGCCCGCGGCAACGACGCCCCGCCGCCCGGAACGCCTACACTAGAGGCACGGTCCCCGACGGGAGGCGGTAGCGATGAACTTCGGAGCGGAGTGGCTGGTCGTCCTGGGCATCCTCGTCCTGCTGTTCGGGGCGAAGAAGCTCCCCGAGCTGGCGCGCTCGCTCGGCCGCTCGTCGGCCGAGTTCAAGAGGGGGATGAAGGAGGGGCAGGACGAGCCCGCGGCGCAGGCCGCC
>DATLZP010000352.1:0-5620 GCA_035573935.1 Actinomycetota bacterium | reverse complement strand
CGGGCCCGTCGCCGGCCGATGCGGGGGGCGGCCCGGCCCCCTGGCGGGCGCTGGTCGACGCGGAGGCCGGACCGGCCGGCGCGCTCCCCGCCGGGCAGCGGACGGCCCTCCGGGCCCTGGGCCTGGGGGAGGACGGATCGGTGCTCGTCGTGCCGGTGTCGGTGGGCCCGTCCCCCTGGGGGGTGATCGTCCTGGCGGACGCCGATCGGGACCGGGCGTGGTCCGCCGCGGAGGTCGACGCGCTGCGGGCGGCGGCGAGCGCCCTGGGCTCCGCGATCGACCGGGAGGAGAAGGAGCGGGCGCTCCGGGAGGCGGAGTCCCGGTACCGGGCCCTGGTGGAGCAGATCCCGGCCGTGCTGTACGTGAACCTCCCCGACCCGTCGTTCACGAACGTCTACATCAGCCCCCAGGTCACCGAGCTCCTGGGCTACACGCCGGAGGACGTGGGCTCGCGGCCCGGCCGGTGGTGGGACGTGGTCCACCCCGAGGACCGGGAGGCGGCGATGCGGGAGGCCCTGGAGGGACGGACCGGTGCCGGGCCGGTCCGGCAGGAGTACCGGGTGCTGCGGGCGGACGGTCGGATCGTGTGGATCCGCGACGAGTTCACGGTGGTCCGCGACGACGAGGGCCACCCCATCCTGCTCCAGGGGGTGATCTCCGACATCACCGAGCTCAAGGCGACCCAGGGGGAGCTCGAGCGGAGCCTGGAGATGCTGCGCCGGGCCGACCAGCAGCGCAACGCCCTCCTCCATCGCCTGGTGGCCGCCCAGGAGGAGGAACGGCGGCGGATCGCCGCCGACATCCACGACGACCCGATCCAGAAGATGACCGCGGTCGGCCTGCGCCTGGCCGCGATCCGTCGCCAGGTGGGGGACGAGGAGATCGCCACGTCGCTCGACCGCCTGCAGGCCACCGTGGCCCTTGCCGTGCAGCGCCTGCGCCACCTCCTGTTCGAGCTCCGGCCCCCGGAGCTGGACCGGGACGGGCTGGCCGCCGCGCTCCGCCAGGACCTGGAGCACCTGGCCGAGGACGGCGGGCCGGCCTGGCGCCTGGAGGACCGCCTGGTGGACGAGCCGGAGGCCGAGGCCCGGCTCATGGCCTACCGCATCGCGCAGGAGGCGCTGGCCAACGTCCGCAAGCACGCCCGGGCCGAGCGGGTGGACGTCACGCTCGAGAACCGCGGCCGGGAGCTCTTCGTCCGGATCAGTGACGACGGCCGCGGCTTCGACCTCCGGGCCGGCCCCCCCTCCGGCCACCTCGGCCTCACCAGCATGCGGGAGCGCGCCGAGCTGGCCGGCGGATGGTTCCGCCTGGACAGCGCTCCCGGACGGGGGACCACGGTGGAGTTCGCCCTGCCCCTGGGGACCGGGGTGGTCCTGCCACGTCGGCCGGTGGAACTGCCGCGATGACGGGATCGTCCGGCGCGGCGGCCGAGGAGGTCGCGGAGGAGGCGGCGGGGGCCCCCGTGGAGGAAGGGGTCCTGCGGGCCGTGGCCCTCACCGCCCAGCGGTTCCTGGGGCCCGAGGACTGGAGGGCGGTGGTCCCCGAGGTCCTGGAGGGCCTGGGCCGGGCCGCCGGCGCCTCCCGGGCGGCCGCGGTCGCCGTGACCCGGGAGGGCGACGAGGTCCGGAACGAGGCGGCCGGGACGTGGCCGGCCGGTCCCGAGGACGGGCTCGGCCCGCCCGACCCGACGCCCCGGTGGGCCGAGGTCCTGTCCGGGGGCGGCGTCATCCACGGCCCCGTCTCCGCCCTCCCCGACCCGGAGCGGCGGCGGCTCGAGGCGCGGGGCGTGGGGACGGTGCTGGCCGTGCCGGTGTTCGCCGGCCAGGCGTGGTGGGGGTTCCTGGAGCTGTGGAGGCGGGCGGAGCGCCCGTGGCGTCCGGGGGAGGTGGACGCGGTGCGGACCGCGGCCGACCTGCTGGGGGCGGCGATCCATCGCGGCCGGATGGACGAACGCCTCCGCCGGACCGAGGACCGGTACCGCGATCTCGTGGAGCGGATCCCGGCCATCACGTACCAGGAGCTCGTCGAGGTCCCGGACGACCGCACGGCGTCGATCGTCTACGTGAGCCCGCAGGTGGAGCGGATCCTCGGCTACACGCAGGAGGAGTGGAGCCGACCCGGGTTCTGGCAGGGGATCGTCCACCCGGAGGACCGGGAGCGGGTGCTCGAGGAGAGCGACCGGACCACGGCCACCGGCCGGCCCTACGTCCAGGACTACCGGATGGTGGCCAGGGACGGCCGCGTGGTGTGGGTCCACGACGAGGCCGTCGTGCTGGGCCGGGACGAGGAGGGTCGGGCCCTGTGGCAGGGCGTGATGATCGACGTCACCCCGCTGAAGCGGGCCGAGGAGCGCCTGCAGGAGGCCGAGGAGCGGTTCCGCACGCTGGTCGAGCAGAACCCGGCCGTGATCTACACCCAGGTGATCGACCCCGAGGACCCCTCGCGATCCAAGACCGTCTACATCAGCCCCGGGTCCGAGCACCTCACCGGCTACACCGTGGCGGAGACCCTGGCCAACCCCCACCTGTGGCGCGACATCCTCCACCCGGAGGACCGGGAGCGGGTCCTGGCCGCCGACGCCGAGACGAACCGGAGCGGGGAGGCCTTCGACATGGAGTACCGGATGATCGCCCGGGACGGCCGGGTGGTGTGGGTCCACGACCGGGCGACCCTGGTCCGCGACGCCCTCGGCCATCCCCGGTTCTGGCAGGGGTTCCTCCTCGACGTCTCCGAGCGCAAGGAGGCGGAGGAGGCGCTCCAGCGGGCCCTGGACGCGGAGCGGGAGGCGATGCGCCGGATGCGGGAGGTGGACGAGCTCAAGGACACGTTCCTCCGCGCGGTCTCCCACGACCTGCGGACGCCGCTCGCGGCCATCATGGGCCTCGGGCTCACGCTGGCCCGGGAGGACGTCCGGCTCGACCCGGCGGAGGCCCGGGAGCTCGCCGCTCGGATCGCGGAGAACGCCGCGAAGCTCGACCGGCTCGTCTCCGACCTGCTGGACCTGGACCGGCTCTCGCGGGGGGCGGTGGAGCCCACGCTCGTCCCCACCGACGTCGGCGGGCTGGTGCGCCGGGTGGTGGCCGGGTGCGACCTCCTGGCCGGGCGCCCCCTGGAGGTGGAGGCGGAGGCGGTCACCGTCCCCGCCGACCCGTCCAAGGTGGAGCGGATCGTGGAGAACCTGCTGACCAACGCGGCGCGCCACACGCCACCAGGGACCCCGGTCTGGGTCCGGGTGACCGCGACCGGAGAGGGCGCGCTGGTCGAGGTGGCCGACGCCGGGCCCGGGGTCCCCGAGGCCCTCAGGGGGAGCATCTTCGAGGCGTTCCGCAGGGCCCCGGGAGCCGACGGCACGCCGGGGGTGGGGGTGGGCCTGGCCCTGGTGGCCCGGTTCGCGGAGCTCCACGGGGGCCGGGCCTGGGTCGAGGAACGGCCCGGCGGCGGAGCCTCCTTCCGCGTCTCGCTGCCCGGCGCCTAGCCGGGCGCCCTCATCCGGCCGCCGCCCAGTTCGCCACCGTGGGGTGGTCCACCTGGGCCGGTCCCACCTGCGCGGCGCCGCCCGGAGAGCCCAGCCCGGTCACCGAGTCGTCGAAGAACTCGGCGTTGACCTGGGTGAACTGCTTCCACTCCGCGGGGACGTCGTCCTCGTAGAAGATGGCGGTCACGGGGCAGACCGGCTCGCACGCCCCGCAGTCCACGCACTCGTCGGGGTGGATGTAGAGCATCCGGGGACCCTCGTAGATGCAGTCCACCGGGCACTCGTCCACGCAGGCCTTGTCCTTCACGTCGATGCAGGGCTCGGCGATCACGTAGGTCATCCGTCGCTCCCTTTTTCCCCGTTTCCACCGTGCGGACCGTGCGAATGCAGTCTACCCCATCCGGGGCCCGCCCACCCTCAGGCCTCGACCCGGGGCTCGGGAGCCAGCGCGAACAGCGTGCCGAGGACCGAGGAGAGCGGATCGAGGCAGGGCACGGGGTAGACGACGGGCAGGTGGGCTCCGGCCTCCCGGTACGCCTCCAACCGGGCCCGGGCCGGCTCCGGATCCCCCAGGAGGCACACGGCCCGGACCAGCGACTCCGGCACCTCCTCGGGCCGTCCCGCCGCGTGCGCGGCGGCCGCCCGATCGGCCAGCTCCCCCAGCCCGAGCTCCGCGAACTGCCGGCGGTAGGCCGGGTAGGAGGCGTACAGGGCGGCCTGCAGCCGCAGCGCGGCCAGCGCCGCCTCCTCGTCCGGCCCCAGGCAGGCCCGGACGTACACCGCGATCGTCACGCCGGCCGGGTCGCGGCCGGCCCGCTCGGCGCCCTCCCGGACCCGCTCCCCGGCCAGGGCGACCCGCTCCGGGGGGCACCAGTTCAGGATGGCGCCGTCGGCGATCTCCCCGGCCATGGCCATGGCCCTCGGGCCGAGGGCGGCGATCCAGATCGGGGGCGGCGACGGCAGCTCGACGAGCAGTCGGGCCGGCCGGCCCTCCACCTCCACCCGCTCCCCGGCCAGGAGCCGTCGGACGGCGGCCACGTGGGCCCGGAGACGCTCCAGCGCGCCGGGCCCGGCGGGGCCCGTCCCCAGGCCCAGCACCATCCGCCCCCCCGACACCTCGTGGACCGTGGCCGCCGCCATCGCCGTGACGAGGGGCGATCGGGCGGCGACGGGCACGACGCCGGTGGCCAGGCGGAGGCGCTCCGTCGCGGCGGCGAGCGCGGCGAGCGTGGCGAACGGCTCCCGGCCGCCCACCTCGGGGAGGAACAGGGCCTCGTAGCCCGTCTCCTCCGCCGTGCGCACGACCTCCACGACCTCGGCCCAGGGGAGCGCGTCCCGGAGGGCGAGGCCGGTCCGCCGGGGTGCATCCGCCATGCCGATAGCATCGTCGCACGGCGTGGACGGGATCCGCTTCCTGACCGAGGACGGCGTGTCGCTGGAGGGCGAGCTCCGCCTGCCCGACGGGGGCGCCCGGGCCTCGGCCGTCCTCTGCCACGCGCACCCCCGGCTGGGCGGCAGCAAGGACCACCCCGTCCTCTGGGCGATCCGCAACGAGCTCGCCCACCGGGGGATCGCGGTCCTCGGGTTCAACTTCCGAGGGACGATGCGGAGCGGGGGCTCCTACGGGGGCGGCCGGGCGGAGGTGAGGGACGTGGCGGCGGCGGTGGGCGTCGTCCGGGAGGCCGCGGGGGGGCCCACCCTCGTGGCCGGATGGTCCTTCGGGGCGAACGTGGCGCTCCGGGCGGCGGTGGACGACGACCGGGTGGCGGCCCTGGCCCTGGTCGCCCTCCCCCTGGGCGAGCGGGACGTGGACGTGCCGGACGTGCCGCCGCGGGCCGTCCTGGCCGCGTTCGACCGGCCGGTGCTGCTCGTGGCCGGGGAGGGCGATCCCATCGCCCCGGTCCCGGAGCTCCGCAACCTGGCCGCTCGACTGGCCCGGGCGGAGGTGGCCGTGGTCCCCGGCACCGACCACTTCTTCTGGCGGCGGGAGGGGGAACTGGCGACGGTCGTGGGGGGCTTCGCCGAACGGGCCCTGGGGCTCGCCTGACGCGCTACGCCTCGGGCCGCCGCCTCCGGCGTCGGAAGCCGCCGATCCAGATGAACGGCAGGAACAGGAACGCGAACCCGAAGAGCTGGGGGAAG
>DATLZP010000351.1:0-3490 GCA_035573935.1 Actinomycetota bacterium | reverse complement strand
GCAGCCTCACCATCGAGGACGGCGTGGCGACGGTGGATCTCACCGCGGCGTTCGAGGCGCCGGGCGGGACCGCCGGGGAGAGGATGCGCCTCGGCCAGCTCGTCTTCACGCTCACGCAGTTCCCCACGGTGGACGGCGTGGCGCTGGAGATCGAAGGGCGGCCCGTCGAGTCCTTCGGCGGCCACGGTCTCGCGCTCGATCCCCCCATGGAGCGGCGGGACTACGCGGACCTGCTGCCCCAGATCCTGGTCGAGGAGCCCGAGATCGGAGACCGCGTCACGAGCCCCGTCACGATCGCCGGCACGGCGGACGTGTTCGAGGCCACGGTGAGCATCGGGATCCTCGACGCGAACGGGAACGAGATCGTCCGGACGTTCACCACCGCGACCTGCGGCACCGGCTGCCGGGGCGACTACCAGGAGCGGGTGGAGTTCTCCGTCCCCCGGACGCAGCCCGGCACGATCGTCGTGTACGAGTCGAGCGCGGAGGACGGCTCGCCCCTCCACGTCGTGGAGATCCCGGTCACGCTGGTGGCCTGAGGGACGGCGCACGGGGGCGCGGCCCGAGCTGCTAGGCTGCGCCCCCGTGAGCCCGCCCTCCCCGTCCGCCTGGGAACGCCGGTTCCGGGCGCCCACCGTCTCCCTCCCCACCTGGTCGCGCCTGGCCCCCGACCGCCTCGTCTACGCCACGAACGAGGGCGGGTCCTGGCAGGTCCACGCCTGGGACCGGGGATCCGGGGGGCGCCGCCGGGTCACCGACCACCCCATCGGCGTCCCGGACGGGTCCCCCACGGCCGACGGCTCGGGGGTCGTCTGGTTCCACGACGAGGACGGGGACGAGCACGGCCGGTTCCTGACCCAGCCGTTCGACGGCGGTCCCGTGCGGCCCCTCTTCCCGGCGCTGCCCGACGGCTGGCCGGCCGGCCTGGCCATGGGCCGGGCCGTCTCGGTGGTCGGGCTCGGCCTCCGTGAGGGGTTCGCCGTGTGGGTGGTGCCAGGGGAGGGGGAGCCCCGGGAGGTGGCCCGGCACCCCGAGCCCCTGGAGGTGGGGGGCGCCGGCCGCGGGGGCTGGAACCTGGGTGGGCTCTCCGCCGACGAGGGCCTGGTCTGCATCACGCACTGCGAGCACGGCGACCCGCTCCACCCCGCCCTCCGGGTGCTCGATGCCGGCACCGGGGAGGTCGTGGGCGAGCTGTGGGACGGCCCGGGGCACGGGCTCGTGGCGTGGGCCTGGAGCCCCGTCCCCGGCGACCCGCGCCTGGCCATCGTGCACGAGCGAGGGGACCTGGAGCGCCCGGCGATCTGGGACCTGGCCGCCGGGGAGCGGACCGACCTCGAGCTCGACCTCCCGGGCCCCGTGTCCGAGGTGTGGGACTGGTGGCCGGACGGCTCGGCGCTCCTCCTGGGGCACGGGCACGAGGGCCGGGACCGCCTGTACCGCTACGTGATCGCCACGGGAGCGCTCGAGCCGCTGGAGCACCCCGACGGGACGATCGCCGACGCCCGGGTCCGGCCGGACGGCGAGGTCTGGTTCCGGCTCTCGAGCGGGGCCCGGGCGGCCCGCGTGCTCTCGTCCCGGGGCGGGGAGGTCCTGACCGCGGAGGGGGAGCCGGCGCCTCAGGGCCGGCCCTACGCCCCCTGGTCCTTCCGGAACCCGGCCGGGCAGCGGGTGCACGGCTTCCTGGCCACCCCGGAGGGCGACGGCCCCTTCCCCCTGGTCGTGGAGATCCACGGCGGGCCGCACTGGCTCTGGCTCGACGGGTTCTCGCCGCTCGTCCAGGCCTGGGTGGACCACGGGTTCGCGGTGGCCCTGGTGAACTACCGGGGGTCCACCGGGTACGGCCGGGCCTGGCGGGACGCGATCGTGGGGAACCCCGGGTTCACGGAGCTCGAGGACGTGATGGCCGGGGTGGACGACCTCGTGTCCCGAGGGATCGCCGACCCCGAGCGCCTAGTGTGCTCCGGCGAGTCCTGGGGCGGCTACCTCACGCTCCTCGCGCTCTCCCTGCACCCGGAGCGGTGGGCGGCGGGGGTGGCCGGCGTCCCGGTGGCGGACTACGTGGCCGCCTACGAGGACGAGGCCCCGGCGCTGCAGGCCATGGACCGCGGGCTGTTCGGCGGGGGACCGGAGGAGCTCCCCGAGCGGTACCGGGAGCGCTCCCCGATCACGTACGTGGACCGGGTGAAGGCCCCGCTCCTCATCCTGGCCGGTGAGCACGACAGCCGCTGCCCGATCCGCCAGATCGACAACTACGTCCGGGCCCTCCGGGATCGGGGAGGGGAGGTCGAGGTGTACCGGTACGGGACCGGCCACTCCTCGTTCCTGGTCGAGGAACGGATCCGGCAGATGCGGGCCAAGCTCGACTTCGTGCTCCGGCACGTCCCCGGCCTCCGCCCGCCGGGCTGAGCCGGCCGCCTCAGTCGCCGGCCACGAAGAAGATCCACCGGCCGTCCTCGGTGATGCCCAGGCGCCACCCGAAGAAGCCCCCGTCCTCGACGACCCGGATCTCCCGCTCGCTGTAGCCGAGGGCCCGGAGCTCGTCCCGCTGCTCCTCGGTGAGCCCGGCGGGGTTGCGCATCGCGGCGGCGGACGGCCAGACGTAGACCGTGCCTCCCTCGGCGTCCAGCGTCCCGTACGACGCGTTCAGCAGGGCCGGGATCACGTCGCGGGGCCCCTCCCCGCCGGCCCGCTCCAGCGTCCGCCAGTAGCGGGCGGGGTCGTCGTCCGCCCCGAAGGAGAACGTGAACATCCGCGGGTCGGCCAGCCCGGCCAGGGCGTCGAGGTCCCCGGCCGCGGCGGCGACGAAGATCGCCTGCCGCTTCTCCGCCACGGCGTCGGGCAGGCCGGCCTGCGGCTCGAGGCGCGGGACGTCGGTCGCCCCGGCCTCCTCCGTCGACCGCAGGGGGAGGGCGGTCGCCGAGCGCACCCGTCCCCGATCCCCCACCGCCTCCACCAGGAGGACGAGGACGCCGTCCCCGGTCGAGGGCGGGAGGAGGTCGACCTGGAAGCGGTCACCGCCCGAGCTGGCCTCGGCCTCGGCCAGCGGGGGATCGAGCAGGGCATCGTACAGCCGGGCCCGGACAGAGACGGCCTCCACCGAGGGATCTACCCTTCCCGCCACCGGGAACGGCTCGTCGGGCGCCACGGCCGCCCAGGGCTGCGGCCGCTCCACCGCGATCCCCCAACCCGTCACCGAGGTGACGGTCCAGACGCCGCCCTCGCCCGTCCTCCCCAGCTGCTCCAGCTGGACCACGGTGGCCCCTCCCGCTCCCGGGGACGACCGGTCCGTGACGAAGACCGACGCCCCCACGTCCTGCCTCGTGTTCCGCTCCGTCACCACGTCGGCGGGGTCCCACCCCAGCACGGCCACCGCGAACTCGGCCGCCACCCCCTCCGGGGTCGTCCAGAGCGGGTGATGGCCCTGGTCCACGGCCCGCTGGTCCCGCTCCAGGTCCGCCCACGAGGCCTGGGGGTAGATGCCCGGGAAGGC
>DATLZP010000350.1:0-2301 GCA_035573935.1 Actinomycetota bacterium | reverse complement strand
CTCGTGGCGGCGGCCGTGCCGCCGCCCCCGCCCCCGCCGGAGGGGACCTGGTGGGGCCGGGCCCTGGCTGCGGTGGCCCGGGGGACGCTCTCCCTGCTCCGGGCGCTGGTGGGCTGAGGCCCGCGAGGAGCCCGGGCCCGCCGGGGGCGGGTGGGAGCGCACCTCCCACGATCCGAGCGGCCCCTCTGTTACGATCGCCCCGCATGACGGAGGTCGCGCGCGTCTTGTTCGGGCGCGAGGACATCCGCCGACGGACCCGGGAGCTCGGCCGAACCATCACCGGGGACTACGAGGGCCGCGAGCCCGTCCTGATCTCGGTCCTGAAGGGCGGCACGGTGTTCCTCGCGGACCTCATCCGGGAGATCCGCCTGCCGCTCCGCGTGGACTTCATGTCGATCTCCTCCTACGGGGGGGCCGCGGAGTCGATGGGGCGGGTCCGGATCCTCAAGGATCTGGACGAGGACATCAGCGGGAGCCACGTCATCGTGGTCGAGGACATCGTGGACACCGGGCTCACCCTCTCCTACCTCCGGTCGGTCCTCGAGTCCCGTGGGCCGGCCTCGATCGAGATCTGCGCGCTCCTCGACCGCACGGTCCGCCGGATCGCTCCGCTCGAGGTCCGCTACGTGGGCTTCGAGTGCCCGGACGTGTTCGTGGTGGGCTACGGGCTGGACGTGGCCGGCCGGTTCCGCAACATCCCGCACATCCTGGCGGTGGAGGACGTCCAGGCCGTCACGGAGCGGCCGGAGCTCTTGCTGCCCTACCTGGCGGCGGACGGGCGCGGCTGAGCCCGGCGGTGGGTTGCCGGGGCAGGGGGCGGCGGCTAGATTCGTGAGCGGAGCCATGATCGAGATGGACCTGGCCGGCGTCCGGGTGGAGCTCCCCAGCAACCAACCCATCGTCCTGCTCAAGGAACGCGGCGGGGAGCGGTACCTCCCGATCTGGATCGGCGCGGCGGAGGCGGCGGCCATCGCCCTGGCCCTGCAGGGGGTGGCCACCCCCCGGCCGATGACCCACGATCTCCTCAAGAACATCCTGGAGGAGATGTCGGTCCGGGTGCAGCGGATCGTCATCACCGAGCTCCGGGACGGCACGTTCTACGCGGTCATCTCGATGCAGCGGGACGGGGAGTCCTACGAGGTCTCCTCCCGGCCCAGCGACGCGATCGCGCTCGCCGTTCGGATCCAGGCCCCCATCTACGCGAACGAGGAGGTCCTGGCCGAGGCCTCCATCCTGATCCCCGACGGGGCCGAGGAGGAGGAGGAGGTCGAACGGTTCCGGGAGTTCCTCGAGAACGTGAACCCCGAGGACTTCAACGCCTGAGCGGGTCCCGGGGCCCGGTCGGTCGGGTGCTTGACGGTGGGCAGGGCGGCCTCTAGGCTGCCTCACACGCTCGTAATCACGGAGCTGTGAGATGCGGGGTCGCGTGGAACAGGGCTACCGGGTGCCGGAGGTGTGCCGGATCGTCGGCATCACGTACCGGCAGCTCGACTACTGGGCCCGGACCGGGTTGGTCCGCCCCTCGATCCGGGACGCGAAGGGCAGCGGCACGCAGCGCCTGTACTCCTTCCAGGACCTGGTGACGCTCCGGATCATCAAGAAGCTCCTGGACACGGGGGTCTCCCTGCAGCGGGTGCGCAAGGCCGTGGAGCAGCTGCGCGACATGGAGCGCCCGGCGCACGGCGTCACGCTCGTCTCCGACGGCACGAGGATCTACGAGGCCGACTCCCCGGAGGTGCTGGTGGACCTCCTGGCCAGGGGACAGGCCGTGTTCGCCATCGCCGTGGATCGCGTCTGGAGCGACCTCGAGGGGAGCCTGGAGAAGGCCAGGCGCCCCGCCCGGGGGGCGGCGCAGGCCGGAGGGTCGTGAGCCCGGAGCCCGCCGCCGGTCCGTCGACCCGGGGGAGCGACACGGTCCGGTTCGCCCACGCCTCGGAGCGCCAGTTCGCCCGGCTGTTGGACTTCTACCAGATCGAGTGGGAGTACGAGCCCCGGTCCTTCGACCTGGAGTGGGACCGCGACGGCAACGTGGTCCAGCGGTTCACCCCGGACTTCTACCTCCCCCAGTACGACCTGTACATCGAGATCACCACGCTCTCCCAGAAGCTCGTGACGAAGAAGAACCGGAAGATCCGGCGGCTGCGCGAGCTCTACCCGGACGTCCGGTGCAAGATCTTCTACCAGCGCGACTACCTCTCGCTCGTCACGAAGTACGGCCTGGAGCGGGACGAGGCGGACTGAGGGCCCGGGGCTCCTCGGCCCGGGCGGGGTAGACTGCGCCCACCGAGGGAGCGGGGGAAC
>DATLZP010000349.1:0-5159 GCA_035573935.1 Actinomycetota bacterium | reverse complement strand
GGGTGCGACGCCCCGACGGCCGGTTCCGGCTGCTGGCCCAGCTGGGCCCACCCGACGCCCGCGACCTCGAGGCCCTGGCCGCTGCGGTGGCGCCCCGGCTGGAGGCGGTCCTCCCGCCGTGCTCCCCGGCCAACCGCGTCGCCGGCCTCGCCCCCCTCCGCCTGGAGCCCTGGACGGCGGCTCGGGCCCGCCACCGGGCGCTGCTCCGACGGCTCCTGGAGGATCCCGGGGTCCGGGCGGTCCTCGTCCTGGACGTGGCCGACTGCTACGGATCGATCCGCCCCGCCGCCCTGGCCGCCGCGCTCCGCGGCCTGGGGCTCCCCGGACCCGCCCGCCGGGCGGCCGGCCTGCTCTCCTCCCTGCAGGAGCGGGGTGTCCCGGGGCTCCCCGTGGGTCCTCCGGCCTCCGCCGTCCTGGCCAACGCGGTCCTCCTCGGCCTCGACGCCGCCCTGCGCGGCGCCGACGTCCCCCACGTCCGGTGGGTGGACGACGTGCTCGTGCCGACCGGGGACGCCCGGGCCGCCGCCCGGGCCCTGGGCGTCGCGGCCCGAGCGCTGGAGGGGGCCGGGCTCGTCCCCCACCCGGGGAAGACCCGGGTCCTCCCGGCCCCGGAGGAGGTCCGGGCGCTCCTCCGCCGGCCGGCGTCCGCCGCCGCCCGCTGAGACGCCCTGTGGCATCATCGGCCCCCGATGCGCACGCTGTACCGGGCGTCCCGGGTGTGGACCCTCTCCCATCCCCCGGTGGGGGAGTGGGTCCTGGTCGACGGCCGTCACGTGCAGCGGGTGGGCTCCGGCGACCCGCCGGAGGCGGACCGGGTCGTGGAGCTCCCCGGGACGACGATCCTGCCGGGGTTCGTGGACGCCCACGTCCACCTCACCGGGACGGGGCTCCACGAGGCCGACCCGGCGATCGCCGGGGTCCGGTCGGCCGGCGAGCTCGTGGCCGCGGCCCGCGACGTGGCCGCGGCGGGGGAGGGGCCCACCCTCCTCCACGGGTTCGACGAGTCCGCCTGGAGCGTCCCGGGACTCCCGGGGCGGACGGATCTGGACCAGGCCTCCCCCCGGCCCCTCTGCCTGGTCCGCACCGACGGGCACCTCTCGCTCGCCAACCTCCCGGCGCTCCGGGACTCCGGCGCGCTGGGCGCGCCCGGGTGCGAGCTCGACGAGCGGGGGGAGCCCACGGGCCGGGTCCGGGGGGAGGCGAACGAGCGGCTCCTCCGGTGGTTCGCCCAGGCCCTGCCGGACCACGCGATCCAGGAGCTCCAGCTCCGGGCGGCGGCGCTCGCCGCCTCTCGGGGGGTGACCTCCGTGCACGAGATGTCGGTGCCCGCCCTCCGGGGGCTCCGCGACGCGCAGGTGCTGCTGGAGCAGCGGTCGCGCCTGCCGGTGGACGTGGTGCTCTACCTGGGCACGACGGACATCCCCCAGGCCATCGACCTGGGGCTCCCCAGGATCGGCGGCGATCTGCCGGTGGACGGCTCGATCGGCGCCGGGACCGCCGCGCTCTCGGCGCCGTACGTCGACGGAGGCGGGAGGGGGGAGACGCGGTTCGAGGACGACGAGCTGGCGGAGTTCCTCCACGACGCCCACCTGGCCGGCCTCCAGGTCGGGCTCCACGCAATCGGCGACCGGGCCATCGAGCAGGTCCTGTCGACCTGGGAGCGGATCTACCGGACCCTCGACTCCCGCGACAAGCGCCACTTCCGGGCCCGGCGGCACCGCGTGGAGCACTTCGAGATGCCGGTCGGCCAGCACATCGAGCGAGCCGCCGTCCTCGGCCTGGCCATCTCGGTCCAGCCCACCTTCGACGCCCGGTGGGGGCAGCCCGGGGGGCTGTACGAGCGTCGCCTGGGCCAGGAGCGGGCCCGGGCCATGAACCCGTTCCGCGCCCTCCTGGACCGGGGGCTGGAGGTGGGGGCCGGGTCGGACGCCCCGGTCACCTCCCTCGACCCCATCGAGGCGCTGCTGGCGCTGGAGCGCCACCACGACGGCGCCCAGCGTCTGTCCCGCTGGGAGGCCATCCGGCTCCACACGATCGGGAGCGCCCGCCTGGCCCACCAGGAGGACAAGAAGGGGGCCCTGGAGCCCGGGATGCACGCAGACTTCGCCGCCTACGAGTCCGATCCCTTCGCGGAGGGGGATCCCGAACGCCTGCGGCCGGTCCTCACGGTGTCGCTCGGCCGGGAGGTCTCCGCCCGGTGAGCGGCGGGAGGGGCCGGCCCGGCGGGGCCCTGCGTTGACAGCCGCTCCGACCTTCCGGTAGCGTCCGGTCGGTGCCGCCGCCCCGGCGGCGGCGCTCGAGGACCCGAGAGGCTGAGTAGACAACGCGGCGCCCCGGCGCCGCGGCTCCAAAGGCCACTCGGGTCCTCCTTTCCTCCCCGGGGGCCCCGACGGCCCCCGGGTCCCCGGCGGGAACATCCGCGTCCCCCGCGTCGTTGCATCGGTGGACCGTGGAGGGGTTCCCCCGGGAGGGGGAGGGGTAGAATCGCCGTTCCGGCGGAGGGGAACCCCCGAGAGGAGACGAGACACCCGCCATGGAAGACATCGAAGACCGGCTCGACGACGAGGAGGACATCGTCGAGGACGAGGCTCCGGACGAGCCCGAGGAGGGCGAGGTCGCCGAGGAGCCGGCGGCCGTGGCTCGGGGGCCCGAGGAGGGCGACGTCGAGTCGATCCAGGAACTCCTGGTGAAGCAGGAGGGCAGGGCGGAGGAGGAGGAGGACGAGGACGCCCTGCTCTCCCTGACCAGGGAGGAGCGGCTGGAGCCGCTCGCGGTGAAGGTCGTCCCGCCGCAGCCCCACGAGTTCGTATGCAAGAAGTGCTACCTGGTGAAGCACCGGAGCCAGCTCAAGGACAAGGCCAGGATGCTCTGCCGGGACTGCGCCTGAGGCTCGACCGCCCGCGCCTCGGCCCCGCGGTCCTGGTGGCGGCGGGGTCCGGGGCGGTCCTCTCCCTCGCGTTCCCGCCCGCCGGCCTGTGGCCGGTCGCGTTCGTGGCCCTCGTCCCCCTGCTCCACCTGGCCCGGGGGGAGCGGCCGGGGCGGGGGGCCCTCCTCGGCCTGGCCTTCGGGGCCGCCTTCTTCGGGCTCGTCCTCTCCTGGATCCTGCTGTTCGGGGAGCTCGCCTGGAGCGCCCTGGTGCTGGCGCAGGCCGGCGCCGTGGCCGTGTTCGGCGGCCTGGCCCCCGCCCTGTGGCGGGAACAGCGCCCGGTCCTCTCGGTGCTGGGGCTCGCCGCCGCCTGGACGGCCCTGGAATGGGTCCGGGGGGCGTGGCCGCTCGGCGGCTTCACCTGGGGGCAGCTCGGCGCCTCCCAGGTCGGGAACCCGACCCTGCTCCCCCTCGCCTCCTGGGGCGGGGTGTGGGCCCTCACGTTCGTCGTGGCCCTGGGCAACGGGCTGGTCCTGCTGGCCCTGGACCGGGCCCTGGCCCGACCGCGGCCCGATCCCCGCCGGGCGGCGCTCCCGCTGGGCGCCGCGGCCCTCGCGGTCCTGGCCCCCTGGGCCATCCCGGTCCCCGCCCCGGCCGGCCCCCGGCTCGACGTCGCCGTGGTCCAGGTCGACGTCCGTCCGGCCCGATCCCTCGACCCCCTGGCCGAGGACCGGGCGGTGGCCCGGATGCACCTGGCGCCCCACCGCTCCCTGGCCGCCGACCCGCCGGACCTGGCGGTGTGGGGGGAGAGCGCCCTCGATCCCGGCGCGTCCGGCCCGGAGCTCCGGGCCGAGCTGAGCCGGACCATCCGGGCGGTCGGCGTCCCCACGATCGCGGGGAGCGTCCGGCCGGAGCGGGGGGAGCGGCTGTTCAACCTGGCCCTGCTCTTCGACGGAGCCGGCCGCGTGGTGGACCGGTACGCGAAGGTCCACCTCGTGCCGTTCGGCGAGTACGTGCCGTGGCGGGGCGCGCTCTCGTGGATCTCCGCGCTCCGCCAGATCCCGTACGACCTCTCCCCGGGCCCCGGCCTCGGGCCCCTGCGGAGCCCCGGGCTGCCGCCGATCGGGGCCGTGATCTGCTTCGAGAACAGCTTCCCCTCGCTGGACCGGGCCGCGGTGCGACGGGGCGCCCAGCTGCTGGTCGTGCTGACGAACAACGCCTCGTACGGGTTCAGCCCGGCCTCCGCGCAGCACCTGGCGATGAGCCGGCTCCGGGCGGTGGAGACCGGGCGGTGGGTCGTCCACGCGGCGATTACCGGGATCAGCGCGTTCGTGGACCCCGGGGGCCGGGTGGTCGCCTCCACCGGCCTCTTCCAGCCGGCGGTGCTCCGGCACGAGGTCCGCGCCTCCACGGCCGTCACCCCCTACGTACGGTTCGGGGACTGGGTGCCCTGGGGCTCCCTCCTGCTGGCCCTGGGCCTCCTCGCCCGGCCGGCCCGCCGGCGGAGCGCCCGGGCCGCCCCCGACCCCCTCCCGGAGCGGCCCCGGGCCCTCGTCATCCTCCCCACGTACGAGGAGCGGGAGACGGTGGGCCGCGTCCTGGAGGGGCTCCTGGCGCTCCCGGAGCGGGTCGACGTCCTGGTGGTGGACGACGGCTCCCCCGACGGCACGGCCCAGGTGGTCCGGGGGATGGCGGCGGCCGAGCCCCGGGTGCGGCTGGTGGAGCGCCCGGGCAAGGCCGGCCTGGCCAGCGCGTACCTGGTGGGCTTCCGCCGGGCGGTGGACGAGGGCTACGACCTGGTCGTGGAGATGGACGCCGACCTCTCCCACGACCCCGCCGAGCTCCCCCGGCTGCTCCGGGCGGCGGGGGGGCACGATCTCGTGATCGGCAGCCGCTACATCCCCGGCGGGTCCGTCACCGACTGGAGCCCGGCTCGGGTGGCCCTCTCCCGGGCCGGCAACCTCTACGCCCGCCTGGCCCTGGGCTTCCCGCTCCACGACGCAACGAGCGGCTACCGCGTGCTCCGCCGGCGGCTCCTGGAGCACCTCCTGGCCACCGGGATCGGATCCGACGGCTACGGCTTCCAGATCGAGGTGGCCCACCGGGCGTGGCGCGACGGGTTCCCCGTGGCCGAGGCCCCCATCACGTTCCGGGAGCGGGAACACGGCCGCTCGAAGCTCTCCCGACGGATCGTCCTCGAGGCCCTGTGGCTGGTGGCCGCGTGGGGCCTCCGGGCCCGGTTGGGGCTCGACCGGGCCGATCCCACCGTCCGCCCATAACGGACATTATGGAA
>DATLZP010000348.1:0-5740 GCA_035573935.1 Actinomycetota bacterium | reverse complement strand
TCCGACCAAGGTCATCTACGTCCTGGGCCCGGGGAGGAGCGGCTCGGGGATCCTCGGCCGCACCCTGAGCACGATCCCGGGCGCGGCGTTCGTCGGCGAGCTGCGGCGCGCCTGGCGGATCCGGCCCGACAGGACCTGCGCATGCGGACGGCCCCACGCGGACTGCCCCGTGTGGTCGAAGCTCCTGGTCCCGGGGTCGGACCTCGTGGGGCCCGCCCGCTCCGAGGTGGCGCGCCTCCAGGACCGGGTCTCGCCGGCGCGCCTCGGCTGGTGGACGGCGCTCCGGCTGCGTGGCCTCGGGGGGCCACCCGGGGCGGAGACCCCCGCCGGTCGGTACCTCGAGGCGTACACCCGGCTGCACCGGGCGATCGCCGGGGCGACCGGTGCGAGCCTGCTGATCGACAGCTCGAAGTCGGCGGCGGACGCCACGCTCGTCGCGCTCCGTGCGGACGTGCCGACGTTCCTGGTGCAGCTGATCCGGGATCCGCGCGGGGTCGTGTCCTCGCTCCAGCGCCACGCCGGGCGGCGGTCGTGGGTGGCGCGGCGGGCGCTCGCGGTGCGCGGCGCCGTGCGATGGGCGGCCAAGCACCTCGCCAACGAGGCCCTCCGGCGCCGGGTCGGGCCCGAGCGGTCGATCGCGATCCGCTACGAGGACCTCGCCCGGGACCCGCGGGGAACCGTCGAGGCGGTGGCCAAGCTCACCGGCTCCGCGGTCCCGCTCACGCCGCTCGCGCCGGGCGTGCCGATCCCGGCCCCGGAGGTCCACGGCCCCGAGGGCAGCAGGCGCCGGCGGTTCGAGCCGGCCGAGATCGTCCTGGAGCTCGACACACGCTGGCACCGCGAGCTCGACCGGCTGGACCGCTGGCTCGTCACGGCCCTCACGTTCCCCCTCCTGCGACGGTATGGCTACCCGGTCCGCGTCCCCACCCGCTGAGCGCGGCAGCGTCGCCGGCCGGCTCCCGACGTTCCTCGTGATCGGGGCGATGAAGGCCGGGACGACCAGCCTGTACCACTACCTCCGGAGCCACCCGCAGGTCTTCATGCCGGACGTGAAGGAGCCCATGTTCTTCGACCCCCGTCACAACTGGCACCGGGGTCCGTCGTGGTACGCGGGGCTGTTCGCGGCGGCCCGGCCGGAGCACGTGGCGCTGGGCGAGGCGTCCACCAGCTACACGAAGTACCCGGTCGTCGAGGGCGTCCCCGCCAGGATCGCGTCGGTGCTCCCGCACGCCCGGCTGATCTACGTCCTCCGGCACCCGATCGACCGGATGCGGTCGCACTACCTCTACCTCGTGTCCCGGGGGAAGGAACGGCGGCCGATCGAGCGGGCCCTGCTCGAGGACCCGCACTACCTCGACGTCAGCCGGTACGCGATGCAGCTCGAGCAGTACCTCCCGTACTTCGGCCCGGACCGCTTCCTGCTCCTGGACTCCCGGGATCTCGCGGAACGGCGCGTCGAGACGCTCCGGCGCGTGTTCGGGTTCCTCGGCGTCGACGAGGGGTGGGTCCCCCCGCTCGTGGACCGGGAGTTCCACCGCTCGGCCGACCGGCGGATGCCGTCGCCGCTCGGCCGCGCCGCCCGGGCCGTCCCGGGGCTCCGTCGCGCGGCCCGCCGACTCCCCGGCCCCGTCAGGGAGGTCGCCCGACGCATCTCGGCGCCCCGGCTGGACCTCGCACGCGCGACGGTCCCCGAGGACCTCCGCCGCCGGCTGGAGGACGAGCTCCGCGAGGACGTCCGGAGGCTCCGTCGATACATGCCGCAGGGCTTCGACGGCTGGGGGATCGCCTGAGCCGCGTCAGTCGCCGTACCCGAGGGCGGCGGCGAGGTCGCCGGTCGCCTCGGCGAAGGCCCGCCGGACCGCCGGGCTGAAGCGGTTCCGCCAGTCCCCCGCCACGCCCTTGCGCAGCTTCGAGCCCGGGTCCTCCTGCCCCGGCGGGCGCCCGGCGAGCCGCCGGAAGCTGTAACGCTCGAGGAGCTCGCGGCGCTCCGCCGGGGAGAGCGCCACGTCGCAGTGGTCGAGCACGCGTCCCCAGACCTCTTCGCCCTCCGGCCCGATCAGGTCCTCGTACCGAACGAGCAGCACCCCCTCGGGGGGCGCCGTCCACCAGCCTCGGAGGGCGTCGAACAGCCCCCCCTCCGCCAGGCGCCGGATCGCGAAGACCAGCCCCTCCTCTTCGGTCATCGCCTCGAGCTGCTCCCGCGTGCGGCGGAGGCCCGGGTTGCTCGCCGTCGGGTGGGACCGGAGGGCGGAGAAGTACCAGCTGACCACGATGTCGCGGGGATCCCGCCCCACGAAGAACGCCCGCCAGGGCTCGGGCTTCGGCGTCGCCCGGAAGCCCTCGACGGAGATGTAGAGGGGGGAGACGATCGTCCGGCGCGGCAGCGGCTCGTCGAACCGCAACCCGTGGTAGCCACGGTTCCGCCGTTCGGGGGGGAGCCGCGGCGCGTACGCGTACGGCCGGAGCCCGGTCACCCGGTACACCGCCGGATCGGCCAGGACCTTCCGCACCCACTGGCTCCCGGTCTTGTGGACGCAGCAGTGGTAGACGTTGCGGAGCTCCGAACGACGGGCCACGCGCACCAGCCGCACGCGGTTCTCCGCGAACGAGGCCTTGACCCTGGGCGGGATGAGGTTCCTGAGCCCCTGGTTCCGGAGCAGCCGTTCCGCGACCGTCACGCCCAGCTCCTCACAGGTAGCCGAACCGGGCGAGCTCGTCGCCCGCCACGTCCTCCACGACCTCGAGGTCGCGGCGGTCGAACGCCTCCCGCCACGGGGGGATCCGCAGCTGCTCGCGGTTCGCGTCGACGACGCGGACCGTTCGGAGGTGCCGGAGGAACGCGGGGCGGTCGGGATCGAGCCCCGCGAACGCGACGCAGCGCCGGGCCTCCTTCTCCGGGTCGGCGACCAGGTCCTCGTATCGGACCGTGAGGAAGTCGTCCTCGGGCAACCGCCGGCCCCGGTCGTCGATGTTCGAGACCAGGATCGCCCAGTACGCGGCCGCCAGGGCGACGAACGAATGGCCGTGGCGCTCGAGCCTCTCCATCACCTGGGGCCCCGGGATCCCGATCCGCCAGCGGTGGACCCCGCCCCACCCGTCCCACCAGGGGACCGAGAGCAGCGAGTGGGCCACGGCCCGGCCGTCGCGGACGATGTGGATGAACCTCGCGTCGGGGAAGACGGCGCGGAGGAACGCGATCCTCGACCACCCCGAGTACTCGGCGATGAACCGGGGCTTGCCATGGTGGCGGAGGATCGCCCGGACCGCCTCGTGGAACCGACGCCGGACGAGCGGCGTCGCGTCCTCCGCCTCGAGATCGCGGAACGGCTCCGGGAACCCGCCGAAGCACCGGCCCCAGAGCCGATAGGTCTCGGCGTGGCGCGGCACGCCACGGAGGAACTTGGCCCGGCCCCGCAGGACCGGGACCTCCACGACCCGCGAGAGCCGCGAGACGGGCGGGAGCCCCGGCCACCGGTCGTTGTACTGCGTGGGCCAGGCGAAGGCCTCGTGGTAGGCGATCAGGTCCATGAGCGGGGTGAGCCCGCTCCGCCCGGTCCCCACGACGAAGAGGGGTCGCTCGATCGGGGGTCCGTCGCCGGCGCCCGACGTCGGGCGGGAGGCCTTCACCGCAACCTCACCACCCGTCGAGCACGGACCCACAGCCGACGGCGCTGCACGGCGGAGAGCCCGAGGAGGAACGCGAGCCCGAGGAGCACGCACCCGGCGGCCGCCGAGGCCAGGACGAGCCCCGGCCACGACCCCACCCGCACCGCCCGCCCGAGGGCGGCCGAGCCTCCCAGGAGCGCACCGGTGGCGAGGGCCCCCCGCGCGAAGCCGGCCAGCTGGCGACGGGCCGGGAGCGCGAGGATCCGTCCGATCATCGCCGGGTACGCGAGGCTCTGGACGATCCGGCCCGCCATGAACCCCAGGGTCACCCCGACGATCCCGAGGTGCGCGCGGGCCACGAGGTACCAAGCCAGGGCGACCGAGGCCGCCGCCGCCCCGAGCCCGAGGAGGACCTTCCGCCGGATGTTCAGCGTGAGGTCGATGATGTTCGAATCCACCCGGATCAGGGTGAGCTGGATGACCATGAGCGCGATGAGGAGGGTCGCCAGGGTGCCGGGGTAGTGCCCCGGTCCCACCCAGAGCTCGAGGAAGGAACGTCCGAGGAGCAGGACCCCGGCCCCCGCGACCACGGAGATCAGCCAGGCCGTGGCCATCGTCTCGTTGCGCACCCGAGCGGCCCGCTCGACCTCGCCCGCGCCGATCAAGCCGCCCAGGCCCGGGGCCATCCCGAAGATCAGGCTGGTGATGCCCGCCATGATCGTGATGGGGACGAACCGCGTGAGCGAGTAGGTGGCGACCTCCGAGGCCGACCCAGCGATCCCCAGGACCACGATGTCGCCCCCCATCGTCACCTTCATCACCAGGTTCCACACGAGGAACCACCAGCTCAGGCCGACGAACCGCCGGACCGCGGCCCCGTCGGGCCTCGCGATCCCGAACCAGGGCACGTACGTCCGGGCCAGCCAGTGGTAGGTGCCCCTGATCACCAGGGTCCCCGCGACCGCCCCGAGCGCTACGCCCACGAGGTCCCGGGTGACGATGGCTCCCGCTGCGACCAGCCCGCCCCCGACCAGCTCGAGCGCGGCCGTGAGCCCCATCCGCTTGTACCCGAGGTTCTGCCCGACCATCACGGCCCACGGGATGTTCGTGAGCCCCGCGACCACGAGGTCCGCGACCAGGACCGCGGCCGCGATCCTCACCAGTCCGTACAGGCCTGGGGGGACCTCCAACCAGACCGGGGCGAACCAGGCCAGGACCCCACCGGCCACGGCGAGGACGGGGAGGAAGAGCGCCCACACCGCGACCGCGCTCCCCACCGCACGTCGCTTGTCCTCGAGGTCCGGCGAGGCCTGTCGGTTGGCGAGGAACCACTTGAGCGCCTCCGCCGGGCGGCCCCCCGCGGGGTTGGCGTGCCCCACGAGCCGTTGGAGCACCTGCCAGTTCCCGAAGCCCACCTCGCCGAGCGACCGGAGGAGGATGGGGTTCACCACGAACCCAGCGACGGCCCGGGCCGCGTAGTCGAGCGCCTGCGCCACCGCGTTGAGCGAGGCCTTCTTGGTGAGGCTCCCGTCGGAGGTCAGCCGCCCGCGGATCCGCGCGACCACTCCTCGCCGCTCGAGCACGCCCGCCGCCTTCCCACGCATCGCTAGAGCCTCGCCCAGACCGCCGACCGGATCTCCCGGAGAACCTCCTCCGGAGGCCGCGTCGCGTCGAGGACGACGGCGGGCAGACCGCCCCAGTCGAGGGCCCAGATCTCCTCGGCGCGGCGGCGGACCTCCTCCTCCGGCTCGAGGCCCCGGCGGCGTTCCACCGCCACCTCCGGCGGGACCTTGAGCACCACCAGCACGTCGGGCGGACCGATCGCGCGGTAGTAGCGGTCCTCGAGCCGGGCCAGGGCCCGGACCAGCCGGCTGCGCTGCCGGAGCCGCGGGAGGCTCGCGGTCGCCGGTCCGTCCATGGACCGGATCCGGGACAGCGGGAACCGGTCGGACACGACGACCCCTCCGCGCCGCACGAACCGCGAGGCCCGCACGTAGCTGAGGTACCGGTCGCGAGAGACCAGGACCTTCCGAACGAGCCTGGCCCGGTCGCGAGGCGCGATCCGCTCCCCGTCCGGGATCGGCGCGACCGGCCCGGGCGTCCGATTCCCCGCGGGGGAGGCTGGGTCACCACG
>DATLZP010000347.1:0-2555 GCA_035573935.1 Actinomycetota bacterium | reverse complement strand
GCGCGGCCCGAGCCCAGCCCCATGACTTCCTCGCCCTCACCAAGCCCCGGATCGTGGGACTGCTGGTGGCCACAGGGCTCGGCTCGGCCGTGGTGGCGGCGGGCGGGTGGCCGGGGCTGGGACCGGTCGTTGCGGTGGCCCTGGGCGGGGCCCTGGCCGCGGGGGGAGCAGGGGCCATGAACGCCGCCCTGGAGGCCGACCTGGACGCCCGCATGGCCCGGACCCGAGGCCGGCCGGTCCCGGCCGGGAGGATCTCCCCTGCGGCGGCCCTGGCCTTCGGACTGGTCCTGGAGGTTGCGGCCTTCGCGCTGATCACGGCCCTGACCAACGTCCTGGCCGCGGCCCTGGCCCTCGGCGGGGCGTTCTGGTACGCGGCCGTGTACACGCTCTGGCTCAAACGACGGACGAGCTGGAACATCGTGGTGGGTGGGGCAGCCGGGTCGTTCCCGCCCCTGGTGGGGTGGGCGGCTGTCACGGGGACGCTCCACCTCACGGCCTGGGCCCTGGCGGCCGCGATCTTCCTGTGGACCCCGCCCCACTTCTGGGCCCTGGCCACCCTGCTCCGAGAGGACTACCGGAGGGCGGGGATCCCCATGCTCCCCGCGGTGACCGACCTCCGGACCGTGGCCACCCGGATGCTCCGGTACGCCTTCCTCACCCTGGTGGCCAGCCTGGCCCCCCTGGCCTGGGGTGGCCTCGGCGCGGTGCACGGGGTGGTGGCCGCCGCCGCGGGCCTGTGGTTCGTCGGGGAGTCCCTCTTTCACCACCGTCGCCTGAGCCGGCGGACGGCGGGCCGCGTGTTCTGGGCCTCGGGCATCTATCTCCTGCTGCTGTTCGTGGGAGCGGCCCTGGACCGTCTGCTGTGAGCCCGAGACGGACCGCGGTGATGGTGAGCGGCCTGCCCGAGGAGGCTCCCGTCAGGGCGGCGCGGGCGCGGCGGCATCGGCTCCTCTCCGATCCCACCCGGCTCGCCATCGTGGACGCCCTCTCGGAGGGGCCGAAGGGGGTGGGCGAGCTCGCCCGCATCGCGGGGGTCCACCCCAACACGGTCCGGGCGCATCTGCGACGGCTGCGCTCGGCCGGCCTGCTGGGGGAGGAGCCTGGTCCGAGGGGCGGCCCCGGCCGCCCGCCCAAGCGGTTCCGCCTGCTCCTCCCCCTGGAGGATGGCGGCGGATATCGTCTCCTGGTGGAGGGGCTCCTCGCGATGCTCCGGACCGCCCGAGGGGACCTGCCGGAGGCCCTGGCCGCCACGGAGGGGCTCCGGCTGGGCCGGGAGCTGGGCCGGGAGCTGGCCCGGGCCGGCTCCGGGCCGCAGGAGACCCTCCTCATGCTGCTGCGCGAGCTCTCCTTCGCCCCCGTAGCCCGGCGGGAGGCAGGGAGGCTCCTGGTCGACCTGCGCCACTGTCCCTTCTGGGGAGGGCTGGTGGCCAAGGCCGGAAACGTGATCTGCTCGTTCCACTTCGGCTTGCTGCGGGGGGCGGCGGAGGGGGCGGGTGGAGAGCCCTCGGCGGTGGACCTTCAGCCCCTGGTCCGCCCCGACCTTTGCCGGGTGGAGCTGGGGACGACGTTCCCGCCGGGAGCCTCACCCGCGCCCGGCACGTCGCCCAAGCCTCCTGGGACCGGTGGGGGGATCCGGCCACCTTCGGAGCAACCCGCTGGATGACCGCTTCGTGACGTAGGGCCGCAGCCACCCGTACGCCGAAGCCGGCCCGGGCCATGATCGCGGCGGACCCGTGGTGAGCCGGTGACCGGGCCGTGGTCTGGTAGGTCGAGTCGCCGGACGTGGGACGCCGGCCCAGCTGCATCCTCACGCCGGAGCGCGACGATCCGGTCCTTCGCTCGATCCTGCTCGTGGAGCGGATCATGGCCTTCTCGCCGCACCGCCTCGAGGGGTCTGCTCCGGGCGCTGGAGGACGCGGGCGCGCTCCGGATGGGGCGCCCGACCGTCGTGATGGCCCACGTGGTGTTCGACGTGGCGTTCGTCGCGCTCGTCGTGCGGGTGAGCCTGCGGAACTTCGACCGGTCGATCGAGGAGGCGGCGTAGGACCTCGGCGCTTCGCCCTGGCACACGTTCTGGCGCGTGACGTTCCCTTCGATCCTCCCGGGGGTGCTCGGCGGGGCGCACGGGACTGGGACCCAGCAGCGCAGCCTGCCCGCGTGCACGTCGCCGCGGACGGTGTCGGCGGGGCAGGAGCGCGCCGGGTCGGCGCTCCGCGGGGCGAGGTGGGCGACGAAGACCTCGGCCCGGCGGCTCCAGCAGGGCGCCCGGTCGAGGGCGGCCTCCGCGACCCGGGCGCAGACCCCCTCCGGGAAGAGCTCCACCGGCGTCCGGACGAGGACGCGGAACGGCGTAGGCGTCGAGGAGCGCCCGCTCGATGCGCTCGACCGGGGCGGGCAGGAGCGAGGCGGGGGAGGTGGGCGGCACGTGCAGGGAGCACACCGCGCGGAGGCGCGCTCCCCGAGCCGGAAGACGTGGTCGGGCCGGCGCACCGCCCCTTCCGCCAGGCACCGCTGGCACACGAGGGCGATCCGGGCCGGGTAGGCGAACTCCGCCC
>DATLZP010000346.1:0-3088 GCA_035573935.1 Actinomycetota bacterium | reverse complement strand
GATCCCCTTGAGCATGCCGATGTCCTCGATCGGCCGGTGGATCTCGGGGTCCAGCACGTTCCGCAGCGCGGCCCGGACCTGCTCCTCGGTGACCACCGCTCGCCTCCTCGGGGATAAGCTGGTTCGCACGGTGCGAAACGTACGAACCCTCCACCCCATGGTACCGCCCGCCCCTGAGGGCGTCGACGGGGGGCGGCGATGAGCGAGCCCCGGCCCATCGAGGTGCACAAGGCCCTGGCCGACGATACCCGCTACCGGCTCTACCGGTTCCTGCGCCGGTCGGGGCGGCCGGTGTCGGTCCGGGAGCTGGCCTCCCGCCTGTCCCTCCACCCGAACACGCTCCGGCCCCACCTCCGGAGGCTGGAGGAGGTGGGGCTCGTCTCCCGGGAGCTCCGCCGGGGGGCCTCGGTGGGCCGCCCCCAGGTCCTGTACCAGGCCCTCGAGGTGGAAGCCTCCGAGGGCCGCGACTACCGGCTGCTAGCGGAGATCCTGGCCGGGCTGGTCCGGGGCCGGCAGGCCCGGGACCGGGCCGAGGCCCTGGCCCGGGAGTGGGGGGAGTACCTGGCCGGGAGGAGGAAGCCCCGCCCCGGCGAGCGGGCGCCGGGCGGCCGGGCCCTGGCCGTGCTCCAGGAGGCGATGGCCGAGGCGGGGTTCGACCCCCGGTTCCGGCGGCTGGGGTCCCGGGCGGTGGAGATCTCGCTCCGGGACTGTCCCTTCCGGGACCTCCTCGACGAGCACCGCGAGCTGGTCTGCGCGATCCACCGAGGCCTGGTGGAGGGGATGCTGGGCGCCCTCCGCCCGCCGCTCCGGCTCACCGACCTCCGTCCGTTGGCCGAGCGTGGCGTGTGCCGACTGGCGGCCCGGGCCTGAGCCCCCTCCGGGGTGAAGCCGGCCCCTCCCGTGCCGATACAAGGGAGGGATGAGGGGGATCCAACAGCCCGACGCGCCGGGCCCCGGCGGGGACGCCCACGTCCTGGAGCCGGACGCCGCGGTCGAGGAGTTCAGCGCGTGGTTGCGTCGGTTGGTCGCGGCCGGCGGCTCCGACCTGCACGTGAAGGTGGGATCGCCGCCCCGGATCCGGGTGGCCGGCAAGCTGGAGGCCCTGGAGCGCCCGCCGCTCCGGCCGGAGGACACCCTGGCCATCGCCCGGGCCATCGTGCCGGCGGACCGGGCCCAGGCCCTCGAGCAGCGGGGGGAGGTGGACTTCGCCCACTCCCTCCCCGGCGTGGGGCGGTTCCGGGCCAACGTGTTCCGCCAGCGGGGATCCGTCTCGATGGTGCTCCGGCTGCTCCGCTTCGGCGGCCCGACGTTCGAGGAGATCGGGCTCCCCGATGTCGTGCGCCGGCTGGCCGAGGAGCCCCGGGGGCTCGTGCTCGTCACCGGGCCCACCGGCTCCGGGAAGACCACGACGCTGGCCGCGATGATCGAGCACCTGAACCGGACGAAGCCCGTGCACATCGTGACGATCGAGGACCCCATCGAGGTCCTCCACAACGACGACGTGGCGGAGATCAACCAGCGCGAGGTGGGGCAGGACACCGAGTCGTTCCTCTCGGCTCTCCGGGCGGCGCTCCGCCAGGACCCGGACGTGATCCTGATCGGGGAGATGCGCGATACCGAGACCGTGCGGGCCTCGCTCCAGGCCGCGGAGACCGGGCACCTCGTGCTCTCCACGCTGCACACGGTGGACGCCACCGAGACCGTGAACCGGATGATCGACTTCTTCCCCCCGTACCAGCAGAAGCAGGTCCGGCTCACGCTGGCCGGGGCCCTGCGGGGGATCGTCTGCCAGCGGCTCGTCCCCACCGTGGACGGCGGGCGCGTCCCCTGCCTGGAGGTCCTGGTGAACACGGGACGCATCGCGGAGCGGATCGCCGACCCCGACAAGACGAGCGAGATCGAGGAGGTGATCGCGGACGGGGCCTACTACGGGATGACCACGTTCGACCGATCGCTGCTCGAGCTGGTCACGGCGGGCCGGGTGTCCGTGGAGGCGGCGATGGAGGCCGCCTCGAACCCCCACGACTTCGCGCTCGCCCTCCAGCAGGCGGGCGTGCCGGCCCCGGCCGTCTGATGCTCAGCGGAGGGCCGGGGAGGGCGCGGCGGGCTCCATCGCGATCGGCGCGGGGGCCCTCCTCCGGGCCCGGACCAGCGCGGCCCCGCCCAGCGCGCAGAGGGCCAGGCCGGCGCCGAGCACGATCCAGGCGGCCCGCTCCACGGGCTCGGTGACGAACACCTGCCGCTCGAGGGTCTCGGTCACGACGACGGGCGAGGGGGAGGGCGATGGGGGCACCGGCGCCACGCGAACCCGCCCGTCGCTCGCCGCCCCGGCCCCGTTCGCGTCCCCCACCAGGACGGCCCCCACCATCCCCGGGTGGAGCGAGCACTGGAACGGGTACGTGCCCTGACGCCGGAACGTGGCGGTGAAGGCGTCGCCCTCCCCCATGAACCCGGGGCTCCCCCAGCGGTAGCCCGAGCCCACCACGATGTGCCGGAACGGGTCCCGGTTCACGAAGGTCACGGTCTCCCCGGGCGCCACGCGGAGGAGGGATGGCGTGAAGCAGGCCAGGGCCATCTCCACCGTCGTCCCCCCGGCCCGCGTGATCTCCGCGCAGCCGCCCCCTCCCGCGGCGGCGGTGGACGTGGGGCCCAGGGCCAGGGACAGGGACAGGGCCGTGGCCGTGGCGAGCGCGATCGTCCTCCGCACCGATCTCACCTCCCGGTCAGGCGGGCGGCGTCCATCGCCCCCGCGATCGCGATGAGCTCTTCCCGGGGGAGCTCCCCCGACACCCCGAAGGGCGCGTCGAGGTCCGGGGGGCCCGAGGCCGGCCAGGCGACCTGGTTGTAGGTCCCGCCCTGGGCGGGGTCGTTCGTGATGGCCCCGGTGCCCGTGGGGAGCTCGGTCGGGACCGGGGACGGCCCGCACCCGAACCCCGCGCTGCCGTAGTGGATCGTGAGCGGCGTGGAGCCCCGTGCCGTGGGCACGCGGAGCGTGAGCATCCCCTCGGTCCGTCCCCGCCAGGTCCAGGCCTCGATCCCCGCCAGACGGGCGCCGGTCGGGAGGCCCGCGGGGGCCAGGACCGGGACC
>DATLZP010000345.1:0-4760 GCA_035573935.1 Actinomycetota bacterium | reverse complement strand
CATCAACTCGGTGCTGGCCAAGGTGGAGTCGCTCAAGGCCGGCTACGACGAGGCCATCATGCTGAACCAGCAGGGCTACGTGACCGACGGCTCCGGCGAGAACGTGTTCGTCGTCCGGAACGGCGTGCTCTCGACGCCGCCCGTCTCCGCGGGATGCCTGGACGGGATCACGCGGGCCTCGGTGATGCGGATGGCCCGGGACCTCGGCTACGAGGTCCGGGAGGAGAACCTGGTCCGGACCGACCTCTACCACGCCGACGAGGCCTTCTTCACCGGGACCGCGGCCGAGGTCACGCCGATCCGCGAGGTCGACGACCGCGTGATCGGGGAGGGGCACCGGGGCCCGATCACGAAGGAGATCCAGTCCACGTTCTTCGCCGCGACGAAGGGCGAGCTCGAGCGGTACGCGGACTGGCTCACCCCGGTGGGGTGACCCTCAGGCGCTGGCCCGTCCCAGCAGCGCGTCCACCTCGCTGACGTAGGGCTCCGCGCCCAGCCCGGCGAAGATGGCCCGCGCCGCGGCGAGCGCGGCCCTCCCCTCGGCATCCCGGCCCAGCTCGAGCTGACACCGGCCCCGGGCCAGCAGCGAGAACCCCTCCTCGGGGACGTGGCCGAACGCGCGCCAGCCGAGGGCGGCCTCGCCGTGCAGCCGCGCGGCCTCCTCGAGGTCGCCCCCCGCCTCGGCGAGGGAGGCCCGGGCCGAGAGGAGCGACAGCCGGTCCCTGGTGGCCACGACCTCCAGCCCCTCGCACAGGCGGGCGGCGACGTCCGGGCGGCCCTCGGCCACCGCGACCCGGGACAGGTCGGCGAGGTGGTGGGCGCGCCACGTCGGCTCCAGGCCCGGCCAGCGCTCGACGAGCTCCCCCAGCGTCCCCATCGCCCCCCGGCCGGCCCGGTGCTCGACCACGGCGCAGGCGGCGAGGGCGGGGATGAGGATCTGGGAGTCCCCCACCTCCCGGGCCCGCGCGGCGAGCTCGGGCACGCGGGCCAGCGCCTGGGCCGCCCGTCCCCGGTGCGCCTCGACGAACGAGCGCATCGCGAGGGCCATGACCCCCGGCTGCCACGCCTGCCCGGCCCGTTCCTCCTCGTGCAGGACCGCCGCCGCCGCCTCGAGGAGCTCGTCCCACCGGCCCGCGTCGAACAGGAGCCAGCACAGCTCGCCCGTCACCCACACCTGCCTCCCCAACCCCCGGCGCTCCCAGGCCGCGATGGCCTCGCGGTGGAGCTCGATCGCCGGCAGCGGTCCCTCCGTGAGCCACACCCACCAGCTCAGGTTGATGTGCGCATTCGACGTGGCGATCGCGCCGAGGCTCAGGTCGCGCACCGCCCGCAGCGCCTCCCGGAGGTCGTCCAGGCCGCCCAGGTCGTTGAGGTCGCACCGAGCCATCCCCCGCACCTGGAGGGCGCGGGCGGCCACCGCCGGGAGGTCGAGCTGTCGGGCGAGCTCGAGGGCCCGGTCGGCCGCCTCGAGGCTCGCCCGGGTCTCGCGGGCGAACAGGAGCCGGGGGGCGAGGCTGGCCCACGCGCCGGCCAGGTCGGGGCTCGGCCCCTCGCGCTCCAGGAGCTCGACGGCCCTCCGCGCCATGTCCAGCGCGCGGGCGCCCTCGCCGCGGAGCCACAGCGGGAACGCGTACCGGGCCATCGCGTCGGCCTCCCGACGGCGGTCGCCGCGGGCCCGGAAGGCCTCGATCGCTTGCTCGAAGCCCCGCCGGGCCTCGTCGAAGCCGATCAAGCCGACGTCGCTCGCCACCCCCGACCACTTGAGCAGGACCTCCGGGTGCTCGGGGTGTCCCTCGGGGATGAGCTCCAGGGCGCGCCGGTAGTAGCCGGCGGCGCGCCGCTCGTCGAGGTTCCGCACCCGGTCGCCGGCCAGGACGAGCGCGCGCCGGGCCTGCTCCCGGAGCTCCTCGACCCCCGCCTCCACACCCGATGCGGCGGCCAGGTCGAGCGCGCTGGTGAGGTGGTGGGCGAGCAGCTCCGCCACGTCGGCGACCCGCTCCCCGGCCAGCCGTTCGATCCAGGCGGCCGCCGCCCGGTGCTTCTCGATCCGGGCGGCCCTCGGGATCTGGCCGTAGGCGACGTCGCGGACCAGCGCGTGCCAGAACGCGTACTCCGCCTGCCCCTCGACCGAGGAGCGACGGGCCTCCCGGACCAGCTCCTTCCGGGCCAGCTCGTGCATCGCCTCGCGCACCAGGGCTTCGTCCACGCCCGCCATCCAGGCCAGCGCTCCGGACCAGAACACCTTCCCCACCACCGCCGCGTCCAGGAGGAGGGCCTTGCGGTCCGGGGCCAGCGTGTCCAGGCGGGCGGCGATGATGGCCTGGACCGTCTCCGGGACCGGGATCGTCGCCCCCTCCCGGATGGCCCAGGCGCCGCCGTCGCGGGAAAGGATCCCCCGGTCCACGAGCATCTTCGTGAACTCCTCCGCGTACAGCGGGTTCCCGCCGGCCTGCTCGAGCAGCACGCGTTGGGTCTCGGCCGGGAGGACCGCGCGGTCGAGGGTCGCGGCCACGAGCCTCGCCGTCTCCTCCTCGGAGAGGGGGGAGAGCGCGAGCGTGGTGGAGTTCCGCTTCCCCCCGCCCCAGGTGGGGTGGCGATCGTAGAGCTCCGGCCGCGCGGTGCAGAGCACGAGGAGCGGGACGTCGGCGGTGCGGTCGAGCATCTCCTCGAGGAACGCGAGCAGCCCCTCGTCCGCCCAGTGGAGGTCCTCGATCACGAGGACGAGCGGACGGACCTGCGCCACCGCCTCCAGGAAGGTCCGCCACGCCGCGAACGACTCGCCCCGGTCGAGGCCCTGGTCGTCGCCCAGGCCGACCAGCGGGCCGAGCGCGCCGAGGAGCCAGCCCCGGTCCCGGGGGTCCTCGACGACCGCCTCGACCGCCTCCCCCAGCTTCCGGCGCGCCGCCTCGGGGTCGTCGGACTCCAGGATCCCGGCCTGCGCCTTCACGACCTCCCCGATCGCCCAGAACGTGACGCCCTCCCCATAGGGGAGGCACCTGCCCTGGCGCCACGACACGAGTTCCGAGCGGTCGTCCACCCATCGCCGGAGCTCCGTGACGAGACGCGTCTTCCCCACGCCGGGCTCCCCGGCCACGGTCACCAGCTGGAGCGAGCGCTCCCGGAGCGCCCGACGGTAGGCCTGCTGGAGCAGCGCCAGGTCATCCTCCCGGCCCACGAACGGCGTCCGCGGCTGCTCCAGGTCGATGCCGAACCGGCTCCGCGCCCCGAGCACCAGCCAGGCGGGGACCGGCTCGGCCTTGCCCTTCAGGCGGATCGGCTCGAGCGCCCGGAAGTCGATCGCCTCCCGCGTCGCGCGGTACGTCCCCTCGCCCACCACGATCGCGCCCACCGGGGCGGCCGTCTGGAGGCGGGCCGCGGTGTTGACGACGTCGCCGGCCACGATCCCCTCCCCGGCCTCCGCCCGGGCCCCCAGGGTGACGAGGGCCTCGCCGGTGGCGATCCCCGCCCGGACCTCCAGGTCGAGCCCGTGCTCCCGGTTGAGCTCGGGGAGCTCCTCCAGGATGCGGAGGGCGGCCCGGACCGCCCGCTCCGGGTCGTCCTCGTGCGCCACCGGGGCGCCGAACACGGCCATCGCGGCATCGCCGACGAACTTCTCCAGGGTCCCGCCCCACCGGTCGATCTCCCGGCGGAGCAGCCCGTGGTAGGGACGGAGGATGGCCCGCACGTCCTCCGGGTCCGCCCGATCGGCCCGCGAGGTGAAGCCGACCAGGTCCACGAAGAGGACCGTGACGACCTTCCGCTCCTCCCCGAGCGGCGCCGCCTGGAGCGAGGCGCCACAGGCGCCGCAGAACCGGAAGCCCTCCGCGTTCTCCTGGCCGCAGGCGGGGCAGGTGGGCACGGTAGGAGTCTAGGGAGGCGCTGGACCGGCGCACAGGCTGCCCCTCGCGGGAACCCCCCGGCCCCGGGGCCGGTCTGCCCAGCGGAGGTGGTGCCGATGCGACGGTGGCCGGCGGTGCTGCTCGCGGTGCCCGCGCTCCTCCTCGCGCCCGCCCCGGGGGCGGTGGCGGGGGGCTGGTGGTCCTCCCTCGACCTCGAGGAGCGCCACCTGGCCCCGGGGGAGCGGGTGCGGACGGGGACCGGGTTCCTGTTCGGTTCGATCGAGGCGGCGGAGCGCGCCCGCTCGGATGGCGACTTCCGCGCCTACCTGGTGCGTGGCTTCGACTGGGACCGGCTGGAGGAGGCCATGGGGGTGGCGGACCCCGGCTCGTGGTGGGAGCTGGGGTCGGCCCGGGCGTTCGAGGTGGGACGGGTCCGGCTGTCCGGGTTCGACGGGAACCGGGCCCGGGCCCGAGCGTCGTTCGTCGTCCCCGCGCTTCCCCCCGGCGGCTACGCGCTGATGTTCTGCGACCCCGGCTGCTCCCGGCCCCTGGGGGACATCGTCCCCAGCCGGGTGGTCGTGGCGCCGGACCGCCCGACGGCGCGCCTGGCGCAGCGGGTGGGCGACCTCCGTCTCGAGGTGCAGCAGACCCGGTGGCGGCTCCGGGCCGCCCGGGACCGGATCCGGGAGCTGGAGGCGGAGGCGGACGACGGCCTCCGGGAGCTCCTGGCGGCGCGGGTGGACCGGCTGTCGAGGCTCGCTCGCGACCTCCAGCGTCGGGTGGCCCGGGCCGAGGCCGCGTCCGAAGCGGACGGGGTGCCCTGGCTCGGGGCCATCGGCGCCGCCGTGGTGGCCCTCGGCCTCGGCGTGGCGATCGGCCGACGCCGTCGGCGGGGGCTGCCGCCCGTGCCGGACGACCTCC
>DATLZP010000344.1:0-8029 GCA_035573935.1 Actinomycetota bacterium | reverse complement strand
GTGTGCTCGAACGGCCGGAAGCGGGTGCCGAACCGCTCGTTGACCCGTCGGATCGCCCGGCCCAGATCCCCGACCGCCTCCTCGAACGTGGCCACCACGATCGCGTCGAGCTGGGGCAGGAGGGGCTCGTGGAACCGGAGGTACCCGCGGAGCAGGGCGGCGGGGGGACGCGCCGGGTCGCGGACCAACAGGGACACGACCGCCTCCTCCGGGTCCCGGACCAGCACCAGCGCCGGGACCCCGAGGGCCACGGCCCGGAGGACCTGGGCCGGGGCGTGGACGTGGTGCGCCACCCGGACGGCCCGGGGCTCCTGGGCCAGGCGGAAGGCGGCCACGGCGAACGTGTTCCCGGACCGGGGGAAGCCCTCGATCACCAGGTCGGTGCGCTCGTCCACGACCTCCCCGTGCCCCCGGAGCCGGGCCAGGGGGACGGCGAGCGCCGGCCGGGCCGCGAGCAGCGTCCTGGCCTCGTACGCCACGCCGGCGGCCGCCCGTCGGAGCCCGGTCCACCCCCCGTCCACGCCGGCCACGATGCCACACCTCCGGCGGTACACTGCAGGTCGCGCGGGGACCGCGCCCCCGCGAGGGAGGGACGATACCGTGGAGCGCGAGACCGGCACCTTCCGCGTCAAGTCCGGCCTGGCCGAGATGCTGAAGGGCGGCGTGATCATGGACGTCACGACCGCCGAGCAGGCCCGGATCGCCGAGGACGCCGGGGCCTGCGCCGTGATGGCCCTGGAGCGCGTGCCCGCCGACATCCGGGCCCAGGGCGGCGTGGCCCGGATGGCCGATCCCACGAAGGTCGAGGAGATCATGCAGGCCGTGTCGATCCCGGTGATGGCGAAGTGCCGGATCGGCCACTTCGTGGAGGCGCAGGTGCTCCAGGCCCTGGGCGTGGACTACGTGGACGAGAGCGAGGTCCTGACCCCGGCCGACGAGGAGCACCACATCGACAAGTGGGCGTTCACCGTGCCGTTCGTCTGCGGGGCCCGGGACCTGGGCGAGGCGCTGCGGCGGATCGCCGAGGGCGCGGCGATGATCCGGACGAAGGGCGAGGCCGGCACGGGCAACGTCGTGGAGGCCGTCCGGCACCAGCGCACGGTGCTCCGCCAGATCTCCTGGCTCACCACGCTCCGCCCGGAGCAGCACGTGTCGGCGGCCAAGGAGCTGGGGGCGCCGGTGGAGCTGGTCCGGGAGGTGGCCGCCACCGGGAAGCTCCCGGTGGTCAACTTCGCCGCCGGCGGGATCGCCACGCCGGCCGACGCGGCGCTCATGATGCAGCTCGGCGTGGACGGGGTGTTCGTGGGCTCGGGGATCTTCAAGTCGGAGGACCCCGCGGCCCGGGCCCGGGCCATCGTCGAGGCCACCACCCACTTCAACGACCCGGACGTGATCGCCAAGGTCTCCCGGGGCCTCGGCGACCCGATGCCCGGGCTCGACATCAAGCAGCTGGGCGAGGAGGGGCTCCTCCAGGTCCGCGGCTGGTAGGGGTGCGCCGGCGGTGAAGGCGGGCGTCCTCGCGCTGCAGGGCGACTTCCGCGAGCACGCGGCTGTCCTGGCCGATCTGGGGGTCGGGGTGGTCGAGGTCCGCCGGCCGGAGCAGCTCGCCGAGGTGGACTGCCTCTGCATCCCCGGTGGGGAGTCCACGACGATCGGGAAGCTCGCCCGCTCCGCGGGCCTGGTGGAGCCGATCCGGGAGCGGGCCGGGGCCGGGATGCCCGTCCTCGGCACGTGCGCCGGGATGATCGTGCTGGCCCGGAGGGTGGAGGGGGGCGAGCCGCTCCTCGGGCTGATGGACATCGCCGTGCGTCGGAACGCCTACGGTCGCCAGGTCGATTCGTTCGAGGCCGACCTCGTGGTCCGGGGGATCGACCACCCGGTGCGGGGCGTGTTCATCCGGGCCCCCGTCGTGGAGGACGTGGGGCCGGGGGTGGAGGTCCTGGCGGAGCACGGGGGGCGGCCGGTCGTCGTGGAGCAGGGGAACCTCCTGGCGGCCTCGTTCCACCCGGAGCTGGTGGGCGAGGGACGGCTCCACGCGTACCTGCTGGAGCGGGCGTAGGGGAGGGACGGTGGCCGGGCACTCGAAGTGGGCGCAGATCAAGCGGAAGAAGGAGGCCACGGACCAGCGTCGGGGGCGGCTGTTCGCCAAGCTGCTCCGGGCCATCGAGGTGGCGGCCCGGGAGGGCGGGGGCAACGTCGAGGGGAACATGACGCTCGCCTCCGCGGTCGAGAAGGCCCGGGAGTTCTCGGTCCCCATCGAGAACATCGAGCGGGCCATCAAGCGCGGCACCGGAGAGCTCGAGGGAGCGAAGTACGACGAGGTGACCTACGAGGGCTACGCGCCGGGCGGCGTCGCGGTGATGGTGGCCTGCCTCACCGACAACCGGAACCGCACCGCGCAGGACGTGCGCCACGCGTTCACCCGGAACGGGGGGACGCTCGCCGACCCCGGCGCCACGGCCTGGATGTTCACCCGCAAGGGCGTGATCCTCGTGGAACGGACCACCTTCCCCGACGAGGAGCGGTTGCTGGAGGTGGCCCTGGAGGCGGGGGCCGACGACCTGCTGGCCTCGGACGGCTCCTGGGAGATCACGACGTCCCCCCAGGCCTTCACCGCGGTCCGGGAGGGGCTGGAGGCGGCCGGCGTGCCGATCTACTCCGCCGAGCTCACGATGGTCCCGAACGCCACGGTCCGCGTGGAGGGGGAGCAGGCCCGCCGCGTCCTCCAGGTGATCGACGCGCTGGAGGAGCTGGACGACGTCCAGGCCGTCTACGCGAACTTCGACGTCCCGGAGGAGGTCCTGGCCGAGGTGGGCTGAGGCGCCCCGGGCCGCCGGTAGAATCACACCGCTGTGATCCTTCCCTCGTCCGTCGCCGGGCCCTAGACTGAACGCGTGTTCGATGCCCTCGTCCTGGGCGTGGACCCCGGGCTGGCCGCCACCGGCCTGGCCGTGGTGGCCCGGTCGGGGCCGGAGGTGGTCTGGGCCGATACGGTCCGGACGCCGCCGGGCCTGGCGGAGCCCGAGCGCCTGCGGCGGGTCCACGCCGCGGTCCGGGAGGCGATCGCCCGGCACCGGCCGGGGGCCGTGGCCCTGGAGTCGGTCCGGTGGAACCGGAACGTCTCGAGCGCGATGGGGGTGGCTCGGGCGAGCGGGGTCGTGCTCCTGGCCGCGGCCGAGGCGGGGGTGCCGGTGGAGGAGTACGAGCCCCTGGAGGTGAAGATGGCCGTGACCGGCTCCGGCCGGGCCGACAAGCCGCAGGTCCGCCGGGCGCTGGTCCGGGCCCACGGGCTGGCGGGCGTGCCGGAGGGAGCCGACGCCGTGGACGCGGTGGCGGTGGCGGTCTGCCACCTCACCCGCTCGCGCCTGCGGGGGGCGGCGGCCCGGTGATCGGCTTCCTCCGGGGGGAGGTCGTGGAGCGGGCCGGCACCCGCGTCGTGCTGGACGTGGGCGGCGTGGGGTACGAGCTGCTCGTCCCCACGTCGACCTCGGGCACGCTGCCCCCGGCCGGACGGGAGGCCCGCCTGTTCACCAGGCTCCAGGTCCGGGACGACGGGATGACGCTGTTCGGGTTCGCCACGGCCGACGAGCGGGCCATCTTCGACCTGCTGGTCGGCGTGAACGGGGTCGGTCCGAAGGTGGCGCTGGCGTTCCTCTCGACGCTCAGCCCCGACGCGTTCCGGCGGGCGGTGGCCGCCGGCGACGTCGCCGCCCTCACCGTGGTGCCGGGCGTGGGGAAGAAGGTAGCCCAGCGCGTCGTGCTGGACCTCCGGGACCGCCTGGGCGGGGATGGGGAGCTCGGCGAGGGCCCGCTGGCCGAGGTGCGGGAGGCGCTGCTCGCGCTGGGGCTCTCCCCGCAGGAGGCGAGCCAGGCGATGGCCGGGCTTCCCACGGACGGCGGGCGGCCCGTGGAAGACTTGCTCCGGGAGGCGCTGCGGACGGTGGGGCGGTAGTGGGGCGCGACGAGCCGCGGGTGGTGCAGGCCGAGGAGCTCGACGAGGAGCGCGAGCTCGACGCCGCCCTGCGCCCCCGCACCCTCGAGGAGTTCGTCGGCCAGGACCGGGTGAAGGAGCAGCTCGCGCTGCTGATCGAGGGGGCCCGGACCCGCGGCGAGCCCGTCGACCACGTGCTGTTCTCGGGGCCCCCGGGGCTGGGCAAGACCACCCTCGCGGGCATCGTGGCCCACGAGATGGGGGCCGGCTTCCGGCCGACGTCGGGGCCGGCCCTGGAGCGACCCGGCGACCTGGCGGCGATCCTCACGAACCTCGAGGACGGCGACGTCCTGTTCGTGGACGAGGTGCACCGGATGCCCCGGGCCGTGGAGGAGGTGCTCTACCCGGCCCTGGAGGACTTCAAGCTCGACGTGGTCCTGGGCAAGGGCCCCACCGCTCGCAGCATCCGCCTCGACCTCCCCCGGTTCACGCTGATCGCCGCCACGACCAGGCCGGGGCGGATCACCCTGCCCCTCCGGGAGCGCTTCGGGTTCTCCCCCCGGCTCGACCACTACCCGGTGGAGGATCTGGCCCGGATCGTCCGTCGCTCGGCCGGGATCCTGGGGGTGGCCGTGGACCCGGAGGGAGCGGCCGAGATCGCCCGGCGGTCGCGGGGGACGCCCCGGATCGCCAACCGCCTCCTCCGGCGGGTCCGGGACTTCGCCGAGGTCCGCCACGACGGGGCGGTGACCGGGGAGGTGGCCCGGGCCGGGCTCGAGCTCTTCGAGGTCGACGAGCGGGGCCTGGACCGTCTGGACCTGGCCATCCTGGACACCGTGGTGGGCAGGTTCGGCGGCGGGCCGGTCGGGCTCTCCACGCTCGCGGCGGCGGTGGGGGAGGAGCCCGACACGATCGAGGACGTGTACGAGCCGTACCTCCTCCAGCTGGGCTTCCTCCAGCGCACGCCGCGGGGCCGGGTGGCCACCGAGCTCGCCTTCCGCCACCTGGGGGCGGCCGCCCCGGGGACCCTCCCGCTCTCGTAGGGGGCGGGGTGGGGAAGGCGGGGACGAGCCCCGCCCCACGGACGAGCCCCGCCCCACGTCGTCGGCGGGGCCGGGCGGGGGGCCTCCGGGACGGGCGCCGGCCACCCTGTAGACTTCGTGCTTGCTTCTCCCCGAGGAGGGATCCCCTTGACCAGCCTGCCGATCCTCGCCCAGAGCTCGGGCCAGGGCGGGAGCACGCTCGGCCTGCTCCTGCCGCTCCTGCTCATGGGCGGCGTGTTCTACTTCATGCTGATCCGGCCCCAGCAGCGTCGGATGCGGCAGCAGCGCGACCTGATCGCGAGCCTCCGCGTCGGCGACGAGGTCATGACGGCCGGCGGGATCTTCGGGACGGTCCGGGACATCGACCCGGACGAGGACATCGTGACCGTGGAGATCTCCCCCGGCACGAACGTGCGGATGCTGCGGCAGGCCATCGCCCGCCGGCTCACCGAGCCCGACGAGGAGGAGGCCGGGCGGGAGGGGTGAGCGGGACGGCCGAGCGCGCCACGCCGGAACGGGAGCAGGCGTCCCGGCAGGACCTGCGGCGGACCCCGGCCCCGGGTGAGGCCGGGCAGCCCGGCCCGGCGCCGAGCGCCGGGGGGATCCTCACCCTGGAGGGCGTCCAGCACGACGAGGAGCTCTCCCTGTTCATCTCGGCCGCCGATCGCGTCATGGGCGGCCTGGGGTACACGGAGCACGGGTTCCGGCACGCCAACCTGACCGCCCGGATCGCCTTCCAGGTGCTCTCCCGACTGGGCTTCGACGAACGGACGGCGGTCCTGGGCTCGGTGGCCGGGTACCTCCACGACGTCGGCAACATGGTGTCGCGGGAGTTCCACGGGCAGACCGGCGCCGTCCTCGTGTACGAGGCGCTCCGGGGCCGGGCCACGGGACCGGACCTGGCCACGGTGGTGGCCGCCATCGCGAACCACGAGGAGGAGAACGGGTACCTCGTCTCGCCGGTGTCGGCCGCCGTGATCCTGGCCGACAAGTCCGACGTGCACCGGAGCCGGGTCCGCAAGTCCGACAACATCGCCTTCGACATCCACGATCGCGTCAACTACGCGGCCGAGCAGTCGTTCCTCCGCGTCGACACCGAGGCCCGGACGATCACGCTGGAGCTCACGATCGACACCGAGATCAGCCAGGTGATGGAGTACTTCGAGATCTTCCTGGGCCGCATGCAGCTGTGCCGGCACGCCGCGGAGGCGTTGGAGGCGCGCTTCAGGCTCGTGATCAACGGGGCGGAGCTGGCGTGAGGCGGACCCGCGGCCTGTGGCTCTCGGCGGCGTTCGTCCTGGCCCTGGCCGGTGCGGGCCTGACAGCGATGCTGGGCGGGGTCCGGCCCGTCCTCGGCCTCGACCTGGAGGGCGGGGTCTCCACGATCCTCTCCGCGCCGCCCGGCACCCCCCGCGACGTGATGGAGCGGGCCCTGGAGAACATCCGGCAGCGGGTGGACGCCTTCGGGGTGGCCGAGCCCCAGATCTTCCTCACCGGGAACAACATCGAGGTCCAGCTCCCGGGCCTGGCCCGGGGGAGGATCGAGCCCCGGCCCACCGAGCAGTGGTGCCTGGTCGGGGAGGGGGACCGGCGGTACGGGTGCGCGGAGACCGAGGAGGCGGCCCGGGCGGCCCTCCGGGCGCTCCGGGTCGAGACCCGGCCGGCCGAGGTGTGCCTGGTGAGCGCGGGCGGCGAGGAGCTCGACTGCTTCGGCTCCCGGGCCGAGGCCGGGGCCGCGCTGGACGGGATCCAGGTAGGACCGCCCCCCTCCCCGAGCGCCGAGGAGGGGGCCAGCCCGTCGCCCGCCCCCGAGGGCTCGTCGTGCGTGGTGGGCGCCCTGGGGAAGGTCTACCGCTGCTTCGACGCCCGGGAGGATGCCCGGGCCTTCCTCGATGGGATCACGGTCCAGCCCCACGGGGAGCGCTCCTGCGTCGTCCTGGGCTCGGCGGCGGCCACCCCCAGCCCCGCCGCGTCCCCCGAGCCGTCGCCGTCCCCCGCCCCGGCCCTCTCCTCCCGGTACGCCCCCTCGCCGCTCCCCTGCGCCGGGTCCCGGGAGGACGCCGAGGCAGCCCTCTCGGCGATCCGCGTGGAGCGGTTCGACCGGGAGTTCTGCGTCGTGAGCTCGGCCGGACGCACGCTCGGGTGTCGGCTCAGCCGGGACGAGGCCGAGGTGCTCGAGCAGGCCACGGGGCAGGAACGGCTGCTCCAGCTGATCGGCACCACCGCCCGCCTCGAGCAGCGCCAGGTGCTGGACGTCCTGGCGCCGGAGAGCCCGGGGTACGAGGAGACCCCGGTGGACTGCGCCACCGAGGTGGAGCGAGCCACCCCGGAGTGCTCCTTCTCGGCGCTCCAGGACGAGGAGGTCGTGTTCCTGGGCGAGGACGGGGAGACGAAGTACGTGCTCGGCCCGGTGCTGGTCCGGGGCGACATGATCGACCGGGCCTTCGCCCGGTTCGCCACGGCCACCCAGACGAACATCCAGACCGGGTGGGAGGTGGACTTCCGGCTGACCGGGGAGGGGGCCCGCGTGTTCGCGGACGTCACCACCCGGCTCGTCTCGGAGCCGCCGCCCAAGAACCAGCTGGCCATCGTGCTGGACCGGGTCGTGATCTCCGCCCCCCGCGTGCAGTCGCCCATCACGAACGGGGAGGGCGTGATCACCGGGAACTTCTCCGAGCGGGAGGCCAGGGACCTGGCGACGGTGCTGAACGCCGGGGCGCTCCCCGTCGAGCTCACCCGGCAGCAGGTGGTCACGGTGAGCCCCACCCTGGGCCGGGAGTCCCTCCGCCAGGGGCTGGTGGCGGGGATCGGGGGGATCGTCCTCCTCGCCCTGTACCTCGCCTTCTACTACCGGCTGCTGGGGATCGTGACCTGGGTGGGGATGGCCGTCTGGGCCATCCTCGCCCTGTCCCTGGTCTCGGTCCTCGGACGGACCGCCGGCTACAGCCTGACGCTGGCCGGCGTGGCCGGCCTCGTCGTCTCGCTCGGGATCACGGCCGACTCCTACATCGTGTTCTACGAGCGGCTGAAGGACGAGGTCCGCCACGGGAAGACG
>DATLZP010000343.1:0-12553 GCA_035573935.1 Actinomycetota bacterium | reverse complement strand
CCCGCCACACCGCCGAGGACCTGGTGGAGCGGACCCGGGTGGCCCCCGAGCGGGTCCACGTGGTGCCCCTCGCCGCCGCCCTCCCCCCGGCCGCCGTGGACACCGATGCGGTCCTGGACCGGCTGAAGATCCCCCGCCCGTACCTGCTCTACGTGGGGACCCTGGAGCCCCGGAAGAACCTCGTCCGGCTGGTCCGGGCCTACCGGCGGGCGGCAGCGGAGGGCTTCCCCCACGCCCTGGTCCTGGCCGGACCCCTCGGCTGGCACGCGCACGCCCTCCACCGGGAGCTCGCGCTCCGGGGACGGGGGGAGGTCCTGCTCACCGGCCCGGTGGGGCGCGACGCGCTCGACGCCCTGTACCGGGGGGCCGACCTGTTCGTCTACCCCTCGCTCTACGAGGGCTTCGGGCTGCCCGTGCTGGAGGCGATGGCCCGGGGGGTCCCGGTGATCGCCTCCGCCTCCTCCTCCATCCCCGAGGTGGCCGGTGACGCCGCGCTGCTCGTGGACCCCCGCTCCGTCCGGGAGCTGGCCCGGGCCCTGGTCGAGGTCCTGGCCGACCGGGAGACCGCCGAGCGGCTGGCGATGCGGGGCCGAGCCCGGGCGGAGCGCTTCTCCTGGGAGGAGACGGCCCGGGGGACGGTCCGCGCCTACCGGGGCTGAGAGGATGGGTGCCGTGCCCGTCTCGCTGATCTCCACGGTGAAGGACGCGGCCCTCGAGGTGGGGGCGTTCCTCGACTCCCTCCGGGCCCAGACCCGGCCGCCCGACGAGGTGGTGATCGTGGACGGGGGCTCGACCGACGGGACCCTGGAGATCCTGCGGGCCGAGGAGGGCATCACGGTCCTCCACGAGCCGGGGGCGAACATCTCCCGGGGCCGGAACCGGGCGATCGCCCACGCCCGCCACGGCGTGATCGCCTGCACCGACGCCGACTGCGTGCTGCACCCGGAGTGGCTGGCCCGCCTGCTGGCCCCCATCGAGGCCGGGGCCGACGTGGCGATGGGCGTGACCGAGCCCATCGCCGAGGGGTTCCTCCAGGCCTGCCTGGCCTGCGTGAACATGCCGGGGCCGGAGGAGCTGGACGAGGCCACGTTCATGCCCTCCTCCCGCTCCGTCGCCTACCGGCGGAGCGCGATCGAGGCCGCCGGCGGCTACCCGGAGTGGCTCGACGTGGGGGAGGACATGTACGTGGACCACCGCTTCCGGGAGCTCGGGCTCGACATGCGCCTGGCCCGGGAGGCCGTGGTCCGCTGGCGGCTCCGCCCCGACCCGGTCTCGACGTTCCGCCAGTACGTCCGCTACGCCCGGGGGGACGCCCTCGCCGGGATGCACCCGGAACGGCACGCCATCCGGTTCGCCACCTACGGCGGGCTCCTCTACGCCTGGGGGTCGCGGAGCCGGGTGCTCAGGCTGCTCACCGTGGTCGGCGGGCTGGCCTACGCCCGGACCCCCCTGACCCGGGCCGCCCGGCGCTTTTCCACCCCCCGGCAGCGGGCGATGGCCGCGCTGGCCATCCCGGCCGTGATGGCCTCCCTCGACGCGGCGAAGATCGCCGGGTACCTGGCCGGGCTGGCCGCAGGGAGCCCGGGCCGGAGGGGGGCGCCGGCGTCGGAGGGCGGCCCGGCTCAGCCGTAGTCGTAGAAGCCCCGGCCGGCCTTCCGTCCCAGACGGCCGGCGGCCACCATCCGCCGGAGCAGCGGAGGGGGTGCGTAGCGGGGGTCGCCGAACTCCCCGAGCAGCACCTCGGAGATCGCGAGCTGCGTGTCCAGTCCGATCAGATCGAGCAGCTCCAGCGGCCCCATGGGGTGCCCCAGCCCGAGCTTCACGGCGGCGTCGATGTCCTCCCGGGTAGCGGACCCCGCCTCCAGCAGCCGGACCGCGTCGTTCAGGAACGGCACGAGCAGGCGGTTCACGATGAACCCGGCCTCGTCCCGGGCCACGACCACGGTCTTGCCCAGCAGCTCCCCGTAGCCCCGGGCCAGGGCGAGCGTCTCCTCCGAGGTGGTGAGGGCGGGGGTCACCTCCAGGAGCTTCATCACCGGGGGCGGGTTGAAGAAGTGCATCCCCACCACCCGCTCCGGCCGGCCGCTCGCCGCCGCCAGGTCGGCGATGGGGATCGAGGAGGTGTTCGAGGCCAGGACGACCTCCTCCCGGGTGAGCTCGCCGAGCCGCCGGAACATCTCGGCCTTGGCCGTCGGGTCCTCGGTGGCCGCCTCGATCACGAGATCCACGTCCGCCAGCTCCGCGAGGTCGGTGGTCCCTCGGATCCGGGCCAGCACCTCGTCCCGCTCCTCCGGGTCGAGCTTGCCCCGCTCCACGGCCCGGGCCATCGAGCGCTCGATCGCGGCCCGGCCCCGGCCCACGAGCTCGGGGGAGGTCTCGACGTAGACCACCTCGGCCCCGGCCCGGCCCACGACCTCGACGATCCCCGAGCCCATCAGGCCGCAGCCGACGACCCCGACCTTCCGCACCTCCTGGGGCTGCATCCTCCCTCCCTGCCGCCGTCGGCAGGAGCGTACCCGGACCTCCCGCCGCCCGCCGGACCGGTCAGCAGACCGGCGCCAGGAGCGGGTAGGGGTTCACCGCGTCCCCCAGGACCGCGTACCCGTAGGGGCTCGCCGGCCAGTCCTCGGGGATCTGGTTGGGATGCCACTCGAAGTGGTCGTGGGGCGAGGTCCCCTGGGCGTTCCCCGACGTGCCGACGTAGCCGATCACGTCCCCGGCCTGGACGGGGCCCGAGTGCCCCGGCCGGGAGAGGTGGGCGTTGTAGACGTAGCCGTGCGCCCCGTACACGTACACGGCGTAGCCGCCGAGGCCGTTCGTGGAGGCCCGGGCGGTCCCGTCGAACGGGGCGTAGATCGGCGTGTCGTAGGGGGCGAAGATGTCCACGCCGGCGTGGAGGTGCCCCACCCGCGGCGCACCGAAGCTGTCGCTCACGGCCCGGGGCTGGCCCACCGGGCAGTACCGGAAGATGCCGTCCGCGGCCGGCGGCAGGCTGCCGCCCCCGCCGTAGCTCGCGAGCTGGGCCTCGAGTTGCTCCTGCCACCGCTCGGCCAGGGCCTGGGCCTCCCGGCGGGCCTCCGCCTTCTTCTCCTCGATCCGGTCCAGGAGGGCCTGCTGCTCGGCCAGCTTGTCCTCCAGGGCCGCCTGCTGGGCCTCGAGGTCGAGGACGATGTCGGCCTGGCGGGCCCGGAGCCGCTCCAGCTCCCGCTGGTCGGCCAGGAGATCGTTCCGCAGGTTGTCCACCTGCACGGCGAGGTCGACGTCGGTCTGGGCCACGGCCCCCACGAACTCGATCCGGTCCGAGAGGTCGGTGAGCGACGTCGCGCCGAGCAGGAACTCGATGCTCGAGCCGGGGCCGAGCATGAACGCCTCCCGGGCCCGGTCCTCCAGGCGTCCCCGGAGCGCGGCGTAGCGGTCCCGGACCTGCTGGAGCCGGGTCCTGGTCTGGACCAGCCGCCGCTGCGTCTGCTCCAGCCGGATCTCCGCCTCGTAGAGCCTGGTCGCGATGCGGTCGGACTCCGCGGACAGCGCGTCCAGCCGGGCGTGGAGCGACCGGATCTCCGCCTCCAGGCGCTGGACCCGGGCCCGGGCGGCGGCCACGTCGTCCCGGCTGACCTGGGCCCGGGTGGTCGGCGCGGAAGCCGCGATGAGCACGCAGAGCGCGACGACGCCGATCAGGCGCCGTGGGGCGTGCGTCGAGCGTCCCCGGACCGCTCGCATGTGGGCCCTATCCCTACCCGACCTCCGTGCGGTTTGGCAAACCGGTCCCGCCCAGGGTGAGCCCGCCGGGCGGCGGTTGCAACCATCCGTCGGCGTCGCCGGTGGCCGGCTTGAGCCCGGTGATCAGGAACGCGGAGCGCGTCGATCGAGCAGCTCCGCGACCAGCTCGGGCTCCCGGAAGGCCTGGAGCCAGTGGGCCCGCACCAGCCGGGCCCGGGCCTCCTCCACGGCGGCCTCTCCCCCCGCCGCCTCCGGGCCGAACAGCCGCGCCACCCACCAGGTCTGGGCGGCCACGTGGTTCGGCTGCCCCCTCCTCCGCTCGAGCTCCAGGGCGCGCCGGGCCGACGCCTGGGCCGCCTTCCGGTTCCCCTCCACCAGCGCCACCGCCGCCTCCGCGTCCAGGAAGGCCGTGGAGCCCCCCGGCTCCTCCAGGCCGGCCCGGGTGGCCGGGTCCTGCAGGACCTTCCGGGCCCCGGCCACGTCGCCCCGGAGCAGGAGCACGCCGGCGAGCTGGGCCCCGTTCCAGGTCACCAGGGACCGCTCGTCGAGCTCGCGGCAGAGGGCGAAGGCCTCCCGGAGCTCGTGCTCGGCCTCCTCCAGCCGGCCCGCCAGCCGGTGGACGGCCCCCAGGTCCCCCAGGGCGCTGGCCAGCTCCCAGCGGGCCCCGAGCTCCCGGAACGCCCGGACGGCGGCCCCGGTCTCGCTCGCCGCCTCCTCCAGCCGCATCAGGCGGCGCAGGGAGTTGCCGACCCGCTCCCTGGCCACGGCCGTGGTGAAGGCGTCCTCCCGGGCCAGGCCGATGGCCAGGGCCTCCCGGGCCAGCCCGAGCGCCTCCTCCTCGTCCCCCTCCGGGGAGATCACCGCGGCCAGCCCCACCAGGGCCCGGGCCTCCCCCCAGCCGTCCCCCTCCGGGTTCTTCCGGGCCACCGCCAGGGCCTCCTCGAAGGCCCGTCGGGCCCCGGCCAGGTCCGAGCGCCAGTAGGGGACCCAGGCCGCCATGAGCAGGGTGCGGGCCAGCGTGAACGGCTCGTCCAGCCGGCGGGCCGCCTCCAGGGCCCGGGCGAACAGGGGCTCGGCCCGGGCCACGTCCCCCCGGACCGTGAGCCAGACGTCGGCCAGGAACCGCGCCGCGTGGGCCTCGACCCACTCGTCCCCCCCGGCCAGTTCGAGGGCCCGCTCCAGGGACCCGGCCGCGTCCTCGAAGCTCCCCAGCCAGTAGCGGGCCTCCCCGATCCCCGACAGGAGCCAGGCCTCGCGCCGGCCCCAGGAGGACTCCGGCCCGGCCAGGGCCAGGGCCCGCTCGTAGAGGTCCACGGCGGCCTGGGACTCGATCCTGCGCCGGGCGGCGTCGGCCGCCTCGGTGAGGGCGGCCACGGCCCGATCGGCGAGCGACCGGTCGGTGGGGTCGAGGTCCAGGGAGGCCCGGGCGGCCTGCTCCAGGTGGTGGGCGACGGCCCGGGGGAACCGGCCGCCCGCCTCGGGCCGGCCCAGGTGCTCGGCCACCGCGAGGTGCAGGCGCCGGCGCTCCCGCTTCGGCAGGCTCTCGTAGGCCACGAGCCGCAGGACGTCGCTCCGGAACCGCCACGCCCCCCGGCGGTCCTCCTCCGGCACCCAGATCTCCTCGTCCTCGAGCTCCCGGAGGACCTCCTCCCGCGGCTCGGCCACCACGGAGAGCTCCTCCAGGTCGAACGCGGCCCGGGGGAAGACCGACGCCCGACGGGCCAGCTCCCGGGCGGCCGGGGACAGGTGGTCGAGCCGGGAGGCCACGACCGCCTGGACCGTGGGGGGGAGGGGGACGGCGCCCGGGCCCGGCCCCCCCTCCCGCCGCTCGTGGAGCAGCATCCCGGTGATCTCCACGATGAACAGCGGGTTGCCCCCGGCGTGGGCGGCGATCCGCTCCGCCGTGGGCCGGTCGAGCCCCTCCCCCGCCCGGAGGGCGAGCTCGACGGCGTCCGGTGGGTCGAGGGGCTCGACCCAGAGGGTCACGGCGTCGGGGATCCCCCCGGCCCAGTCCGGCCGGGCCTCGAGGAGCTCCCATCGGGCGGCCACGATGACCAGGAGCGGGAGCCGGCGCGACCCCCGGACCAGCTGCTCCCCGAGCTCCAGGAGGGCCGGCTGGGCGAGGTGGGCGTCCTCCAGGACGATCACCACCGGGCCCCGGGCGGCCAGGGCGGCCAGGAACGACGTGAGGCCCGCCCGGATCTCAGCCACCCGCAGCCGGTGCTCGAGGTCGGGCCGGTCCCGGATCCCCAGGGCGAGACCCAGGCGCTCCGCGGCCTGCTCGACGTCCTCCGGCGGCAGGAGGTCGGCCAGGGCCGCCCGGAGCCCGTCCATCCCCCCCTCCCGGTCCACCCCGAGCTCGCGGGAAAGCATCTGGGCCACCGAGCCGAACGGAGCCGCTTCCTCGAACGGATCCACCCGCCCGCTCAGGACCCTCGCCCCCTCCGGGAGCTGGGCCAGGAACTCCTCGACGATCCGGGTCTTGCCGATCCCCGGCTCCCCGAGGAGCGTGACGAGGTGGGCCCGGGAGCGCTCGGCCACCCGCTCGAAGGCGTCGATGAGGAGGTGGATCTCCTGCCGCCGGCCCACCAGGGGGATGGTCCGCCTGCCGGTGCCGGGGGCGAGCCCGACCACCGGCCAGGCCACGAGCCCTCCCTCGAAACCCTTGGCCGACACCTCCCGGGCCGTCCCGAACGACACCGCGCGCTCGGTGAGGGCCCGGGTCGTTGCCGAGACCAGGACCTCCCCCGGCTCCGCCGACTGCTGGAGCCGGGCCGCGAGATGCACCTCCCGCCCCAGGACGATCCCCCGGTCGTTCGGCCCGGCGGCCAGGGCCACGGGCCCCGTGTTCACCCCCACCCGGACCCGGAGCGGGGATCCCAGCCCCAGCTCCTCCCCCAGGCGGTCGGTCCGCTCCACCACGGCCAGGGCGGCCCGGACCGCCCGGAGCGCGTCGTCGTCGTGGGCGTGCGGGAGCCCGAAGACGCCCAGCACGGCGTCCCCGGCGAAGCTCTCCACCCGTCCCCGAAGCCCGGTGATCTCCTCGGCCACCGCCGCGTAGAAGGCGGCCATCACCTCCCGGAGCCGCTCGGGGTCCAGGGTCGTGGCGAGCGCCGTGGAGCCCGCCACGTCGGCGAACAGGACCGTGACCACCCGCCGCTCATCGGCCGCGGCGACGTCGGCCGGCGTGCCGCACACCGGGCAGAACCGGGCTCCCTCGGGCAGGGGGGCACCGCAGCGCGCGCACCGCACCTCGGTCATGCCGGCAAGCATAGGCGGGGCCTCCGTCGCCGCCCGAGCTAGGGGGCGGTGTACTCGATCAGCGAGAGGGCGTTCCCGTCGGGGTCCTGGAACGTGGCGAAGCGGGCCAGCCCAGGGACCTCCCCGACGTGCTCGTGGAACCGGACCCCCCGCCGCTCCAGGGCCCAGCGGGCCTCGTCCAGGTCGTCCACGGCGAACACGACCGTGCCCCCGGGGGGCGCGGGCTGGCGCTCGTCCACCCGGCCGTGGATCGCCAGGCGGACCGGGCCGGCGTCGAACTCGGCCCAGGCGTCCCCGTCGCGGCGGAGGAGGGGGAGGCCCAGCGCGTCCCGGTAGAAGGCCACGGCCGCCGCCATGTCGCGGGTCCAGAGGTAGACGTGGTCCAGGCCGCGGAGCATCGGCCCGAGTCTAGCCGGCCCGGCTCAGCTCCCCCGGCCCAGGATCCGGGCCTTCTGCTGCTCGAACTCCTCCTGGGTCAGGACGCCCCGATCGCGGAGATCGGCCAGCCGTTCCAGCTCGCTCGCCGCCGACGGTCGGGAGGGAGCGGTCCCGCGCATCATCCGCTGCTGGTTCAGCTCCCCCTGGTGGTAGATCGTCCTCTGGACCTCCTCCGGGTGGCGGATGTCGGAGAAGACCTGGCGCCCGTGCTCCCCGGCCGACTCGATGATCAGGTCGCCGGCCCCGATCATCCGCTCGAACACGCCCTGTCGGAACCGGACGTCGTTGATGGCCTCGAGCGGGATCTCCATCGAGGCCCGCGCGATCAGCCCCTCTCGGTGGATCACGCGGTCGCTCGTCACGACGAAGTGCGAGGTCGCCCAGTGGACGAGCTGCCGGAGGGGGTACAGCAGGAGCACCGCCAGGCCGGCCGCCAGCACGAGCCATGTGAGCGCGGAGCCCGCCCTCCCGGCCGGCATCCGCGGCAGGAGGAACGCCCACCCGCCGAGCACGAGGACCGTCACGAGCCCCGGCCCCACGAGCGCGATCCAGTGGGGACGGAGGTCGAGCACCAGCTCCTCGCCCTCGACCAGGAGCCGCCTGGGGAACGCCACGGCCGGACGGTACCGCGGCCCCCCTGGTCCGGCAAGGAGTCACGGCTCCCGGAGGTGCGTGACGTCCCCGAACGAGACCGTGACCCGGCCGTCCCGGCCCTCCACGACGAGCCCACCGCGGTCGTCGAGGTCCACGGCGAGGCCGGTCACGGCCCGGCCGCCGCTCACCTCCACCCGGACCCGTCGCCCGAGCGTGTCGGAGCGCTCCCGGTAGGCGTCGAGCACCGCCCGGGGGAACGCCGGGTGGGCCGGCGTGTAGCGGGCGTGGAAGGCCCGGAGGAACGCGGCGAGCACGGCCTCGGGGTCGAGCGCGCCCAGGCCGGCGGGCCGGGGCTCCCCCGGCACCTCGGGGCCCGTCTCCCCCAGGTTCAGCCCCACGCCGAGCACCACGTGGCGGAGGGCGTCCCGCTCCACGAGCGCCTCGGCCAGGATCCCCCCGGCCTTGGCCCCTCCCACGAGGAGGTCGTTCGGCCACTTGCAGCGGCAGGCGGGGCCCCCGGCCGCCGCGCTCGCCTCCGCCGCCGCCACGCCGGCCATCAGGCTGAGGAGCCCCGCCCGGGCCGGGGCCAGCCCCCGGGGCCGGAGGACCAGCGAGAACAGGAGCGCCTGGCCCGGGCGGTCCAACCACCGCCGCCCGATCCGTCCCCGGCCGGCCGTCTGGTGGCCGGCGGCCACGAGCGTCCACTCGGGTGCCCCCCGGGCGGCGAGCTGACGCGCGAGGTCGTTCGTCGAGCCGACCTCCCGCTCGTAGCGGACCGGGGCCTCGAGCCCCGCCGCCTCCAGGGCCCGCCGGAGGGCCTCGGCGGAGAGCACGGGAGGAAGTTTGACCCTCCCCGCCCCGGGCCGCATCATGGCGGTCGTCCCGTGGCCAGACCCCGCATCCTCGTCGCGAACCGCGGAGAGATCGCCTGCCGGATCATCCGCACGTGCCGGGAGCTCGACCTCCCGACCGTGGCCGTCTACTCCGACGCCGACCGGGACGCCCTCCACGTGGAGCTGGCCGACGCCGCGTACCGGATCGGCCCCCCGCTCCCCTCGGCCTCCTACCTCTCGATCCAGGCCATCCTCGACGCCTGTCGCCGGTCCCGGGCCACCCTGGTCCACCCGGGGTACGGGTTCCTCTCCGAGCAGGCCCCGTTCGCCCGGGCGGTCCTGGGCGCCGGCCTCACGTTCGTCGGCCCCCCGCCGGGGGCGATCGAGACGATGGGCGACAAGGCCGCCGCCCGGCGGGCCGCCGACCGGGCCGGGGTGCCGATCGTCCCGGGGACCCCCGGGCCGGTGGAGGTGGGACGGGCCCGGTCCCACGCGGAGCGGATCGGGTTCCCCCTCGTGGTGAAGGCGGCGTTCGGAGGCGGGGGGCGCGGGATGCACGTCGTGCGGGACGCCTCCCACCTGGAGGAGGCGCTCCGCCGGGCGGCCCGGGAGGCCAAGGCCTACTTCGGCCGGCCGGAGGTCTTCCTGGAGCGCTACGTGGAGCGGGCCCACCACGTCGAGGTCCAGGTCCTGGCCGACGCGCACGGCACGGTCCTGTCGCTCGGGGAGCGCGACTGCAGCGTGCAGCGCCGGCACCAGAAGCTGGTCGAGGAGACGCCCTCCCCGGTCGTGGACGAGGGGCTCCGGACCCGGATGTTCGAGGCGGCCGAGGCCCTGGCCCGCGACGCCGGCTACGTGAACGCCGGGACCGTGGAGTGCATCGTGGACGAGGACGGGGCCTTCTACTTCCTGGAGATGAACACCCGGCTGCAGGTCGAGCACACCGTGACGGAGATGGTCACCGGCTACGACCTCGTGGCCCTCCAGGTGCTGATCGCGCTCGGGGAGCGGATCGATCGCCTGTCGCCGGCGCCCCGGGGGCACGCCATCCAGTGCCGGATCAACGCCGAGGACCCCGCCCGGAACTTCCTGCCCGGGCCGGGGCGGCTCACCACCTACCGCGAGCCCTCCGGTCCCTTCGTCCGGGTGGACTCGGGCGTCCGGGAGGGCAAGGAGATCCCCGGCCAGTACGACTCCCTGTTCGCGAAGCTCGTGGTCTCGGCGGAGGATCGGGAGCGGGCCCGCCGCCGGATGCTCCGGGCCCTGGACGAGTTCGTCGTGGAGGGCGTGCCCACCACGATCCCCCTCCACCGGTGGATCCTCGGCACCGAGGAGTTCCGCCGGGGGACCCACACCACGACCTGGCTGGAGCGCGCGATGCGGGGGGCGGGGCTCCGCCCGCAGACGGACCTGCGGCCCAGCGAGCCGGCGACCCGCGGCCCCCGCCCCGCCGACGTCCTGGTCGAGGTGGATGGGCGGCGGATCCCGGTCCGGATCTACGACGAGCGGCGGGCCGTCGCCCCCCGGCCCCCGGCCGCCCTGGGGGGCCGCCGGCCCGAGCACGTCCACGGGGAGATCCGGGCGGAGATGCAGGGCACGATCCTCAAGGTGCTGGTGGAGAAGGGCCAGGAGATCGAGGCCGGGGACGTGATCTGCATCCTGGAGGCGATGAAGATGGAGAACCACATCGCCTCCCCCCGGGGCGGGGTCGTGACCGAGCTGCCGATCAAGGCCGGCCAGGTGGTCCAGACCGGTCAGGTGCTCGCCGTGATCGACTGAACCGGGGAGGTGGCCTCGGGGAGCGGCTCCTCCCCCGGCGGGCGGACCGGGACGAGCAGGCGGAACTCCGAGCCGTCCGGACCGGAGCGCTCCAGCCAGAGCCGGCCCCCCATCGCCTCCGCCATCCGGCGGCTGATGTACAGGCCGAGGCCGGTCCCGCCCACCCGGCGGGTCAGCGAGCTGTCGGCCTGGAAGAACCGGTCGAACACGCGCTCCCGCAGCTCCTCGGGGATCCCCGGCCCCTCGTCGGCCACCGCGAGGAGCGCCCCCCCGTCGTCCTGCTCGGCCCGGATCGTCACCCGCGTGTCGGGCGGCGCGTACTTGAGCGCGTTCTCCACCAGGTTCGACAGGATCTGGTGGAGCTTCCCCTCGTCCGAGAGGACCCGGTCCACCCCCGGCGTGATCCGCACGTCGAACGTGTGGCCGTGGGCCCTGGGGGCGAGCTCCTCGATCACCTCGTCGATCAGCCGGGGGAGGGAGACCCAGGCGAGCCGCGACGGCTCGGCCTCCGCCTCCAGGCGGGAGACCGCGAGCAGCTGCTCGATCAGCCGCCGGAGCCGGTCGCTCTGCCGATCGGCCGCCTCCAGGAACGCCCGCTGCTGCTCCTCCGGCAGCTCCGAGCGGAGCTGGAGCAGCGTCTTCAGGTAGCCCTGGATCGAGGTGAGCGGGGTGCGGAGCTCGTGCGAGACGACCGCCACGAACTCGTCCTTCAGTCGGTTGGCCTCGGTCATCTGCGAGAGGGAGTGCCCCAGGCGCTGGATCAGTCGCGCGTTCTCCACGGAGGCCGAGGCCCCCCAGAAGACCGCCCCCACCGGGAGCGCCACGAGGGGGAGGAGCCAGAGGCTCCGCTCCGCGGCCACCACCACGATCGGGGAGAGGGCCAGGAGGGCGGCGGCCGTCGTCCCCTGGAACAGCAGGTCCCTCCGGAGGTAGGCGAGCACCGGCTGTCCCTGGGCCACGGCCAGAGCCACCCCGGTCAGGACGTCGTTCACCGAGAAGAACGCCAGGGCCGCCCCGGCCGCAGCCACCAGGTCCCGGGGAGCGGCCACGTCGCCGCCCCGGAAGGCCCACGCGCCGCCCAGGGCGATGAACACGGCCCGGGCGGCGGCCATCGACAGCGTGTACTGGGCCGCGTTGAACAGCGCCTTCCAGGCGGGCTTGCCGTGCACCAGGTCCGCCAGGGCCGAGGCGGCGGCCAGGCAGAGGGCGGCGATCCTCCCCCCGAACCCCAGGAGCAGGGCGAAGGCGAACGTCGTGGAGACCGAGACCTCCTCCACCTCGTCGCCGCGGGGCACGGTGATCGGGAGGAGCTCGGCCACGGTGAGGAAGACGGCGAGCCACCAGAACGTCCCCGGCGCCAGGCCGACGTCCTCCACGCGCACCGTGAGGGCGAAGGACGCGAGCACCGCCGTGCCGACCACCGACACGACCGCCACGTAGACCTGGACCGGCCGGAGACGTCCGCCCCTCATGCTTGGGTGTTTCGGCCGATCCCGGCCCCCGGTGAAGCCGGAAGGAGGGCTCCGGGGCGAGCGGCGGATGACGGGCCCTCATGGGAGGGGGAGCCCGAGGAGACACGGGGGGGACGCGGAGCCCCGGGCCTCGTGGGAAACCGCGGGGGAAGACACGGAGCCCCGGGCCTCGTGGGAACCGGGGGGAAGACGCGGAGCCCCGGGCCTCGTGGGAACCGCGGGGGAAGACGCGGAGCCCCGGGCCTCGTGGGAACCGCGGGGGAAGACGCGGAGCCCCGGGCCTCGTGCCCGGGGCTCCTAGCGCGACCGGGGGTTCGCTACCACTTCCTGCCGGCGCCGAGCACGAGCACGAGCGCGGCGAGGGCCGTCAGGGCGTACCCCAGACGGTAGAGGTGCAGCTTCACGCTCCTTCACCCCTTTCCCGGGCTCGCCGGGCACCGGTGGTTCGGCCGCCGG
>DATLZP010000342.1:0-3704 GCA_035573935.1 Actinomycetota bacterium | reverse complement strand
CTGCGCGTCCGGGCCTGGGAGGGCCCCGGCCGCTGCTATCATCGGGGTCCCGCCATGAACAACGTCGACCTCGTCGAGCAGCCGTTCCTCCGCCGTGACCTGCCGGAGTTCCGACCCGGCGACACCGTCAAGGTGCACGTCCGGGTGGTGGAGGCCGGTCGGGAGCGGATCCAGGTGTTCCAGGGGGTCGTCCTCCGCCGCCAGGGAGGGGGCCTCCGGGAGACGTTCACGGTCCGGAAGATCTCCTTCGGGGTGGGCGTGGAGCGGACGTTCCCCGTGCACTCCCCCTCGATCGCGAGGATCGAGGTGGTCTCCCGGGGCCGGGTGCGGCGGGCGAAGCTCTACTACCTCCGGGAGCGGCGGGGGAAGAAGGCCCGGATCCGGGAGCGCCGGGAGACGCCGGCCGAGATCGCCCGGGCCGAGGAGCTCGCGGCGCTGGCGTCGGCCGAGGCGGCGGACGAGCGGGAGGAGCCGGGCCCGGAGGGAGCCGGGGAACCGGCCCCCGCCGGTGCCGAGGAGCGGGGCTAGGAGGTGGCCGGGCCGCCCGGCTCCCCCCGACCGGCCTCCGGCGTGGCGGAGCCCCCGGCGGCCCCTCCGGTGGAGCCCGCCACGGACCGCCCGGCCCGGCGCTCCGGCGTCCCGTCGTTCCTCCTGGAGCTCCCCGGGCTGGTGCTGCTCGCGCTCCTGCTGGCCCTGCTGATCAAGACGTTCCTCGTCCAGGCCTTCTACATCCCCTCGAGCTCGATGGAGCCGACGCTCCTCCCCGGGGACCGGGTGCTCGTGAACCGGCTGGCCTACCGGTTCGGGGAGCCGGCCCGGGGCGACGTGATCGTATTCGACGGCCCCTCGAGCCCGACCGACGACGGGCCGGTGGGGGCGTTCCTCCGGTGGCTCACCGAGGGGCTCGGCGTGGCCCGCCCCTCCCACGAGGACTTCATCAAGCGGGTGATCGGGCTCCCCGGGGACGTCGTGGAGATCCACCGGGGGGCGGTGTACGTGAACGGGGAGCGGCTGGACGAACCCTACCTGGCCACGCCCCGCGACCGGCGCTCGTTCCCGCCGGTGGAGGTCCCGGAGGGGATGCTCTACGTGCTGGGGGACAACCGGCTGCACTCCGGGGACTCCCGGTTCGGGCTGGGGTTCGTCCCGCTGGGGCGGGTCGTGGGGAAGGCCTTCGTCGTCGTGTGGCCGCCGTCCCGCGTGGGGTGGATCCGCTAGCCGACCTCGGGCGCTTCGAGCGCCTCCTGCGCGCGCAGGGCTTCCGGCTGATCGCCGGCGTCGACGAGGCGGGCCGGGGGGCCCTGGCCGGGCCCCTGGTGGCGGCGGCCGTGATCCTCCCCGAGGGCTTCGACCTCGACGGGATCGCCGACTCGAAGGCCCTCACCCCGGCCCAGCGGGCGCGCTGCTACGAGCGGATCGTGCGGGAGGCGGTGGCGGTCTCGGTCCACCGCGTGACCCCGGCCCGGATCGACCGCCGGGGCCTGCACCGCTCGAACCTGTGGCTGCTCCGCCGGGCGGTCCGGGCCCTGCCCATCCGCCCCGACTACGTGCTCTCCGACGGCTTCCCCCTCCGCCGCCTGGGGCTCCCCGCGCTCTCGATCCGCAAGGGCGACGCCGTGACGGCCTCGGTGGCCGCGGCCTCGATCGTGGCCAAGGTGGTCCGGGACCGGGCGATGGACCGCTACCACCGGCGGTTCCCCGTGTACGGCTTCGACCACAACCGGGGCTACGGCACGCCGGAGCACCGGGCGGCCCTCGACCGGCACGGCCCCTGCCCCATCCACCGCCGCTCGTTCCAGGGGGTGGCGGCCCTCCCCGAGGCCTGGGAGGACGAGGACGCCTGGGACGCCTGGGCGCCGGCCCCGGGCGCGTAGGATGGGCCGGGGAGGGCCCGTGGCCGAGGACGACATCGAGCGGTTCGAGGAGGAGCGGGAGCTCGAGCTGTACCGGGAGTACCGCGACGTGCTCCCGATGTTCTCCTACGTGGTCGAGACCGAGCGTCGCTTCTACCTGGCGAACCAGGTGGACGTGCGGCGGACCGGCGACGGGTGGGTGGAGGTGGAACTGGCCGACGCCTGGGTCTGGGACATGTTCCGGCCGGCCCGCTTCGTCTCCCAGGTCCGGGTCTTCACCCGGCGGGACGTGAACGTCGAGCAGCTCACCCACCGCGACGACGTGATCTCGACGTAGGCGCCCCCTACGTCCCGACGATCACCCCCTCCATCCCCGGGTGGAGGGAGCAGACGAACGGGGTCTCGCCCGGCGGCACCTCGAGCGTGGCCGTGGCCACGCCCCCCGGCTCGATCGCACCGGTGGACAGCCCGAGCGGCTCCACGGTGAAGTCGTGGGCCGCGGCCCCCCGGTTCCGCACCTCGATCCGGACCGGCTCGCCGGCGGGGAGCTCCAGCCGCTCCGGCTGGAAGGCGAGCTCCACGGCGACGAGCGGCACGGCGTCCGGGCCGCCGGGTCCCGGCGTGACGTCTCCCCGGGCGTTCGAGCCGGAGCAGGCGGCGAGGGCGAGCGCGGCGAGGGCCGCCGCGGCCGCGGTGCGGGCACGGTCGAACATCGGATCCTCCTCTGGTCGCGTTCCGTCGCCGCACAGCCTGGCAGCCGGACGGGCCGGCGCCATCCGCGTCGGCGCCGGGGGCTAGCGTCCCGGGGCGTGGACCGGCGGAGCGCGGTCGGGCGGCGGGGCGAGGAGGCGGCGGCGATGGCCTACGCCGCCCGGGGGTTCCGGGTCCTGGCCCGGAACTGGCGGTGCCCGCTGGGGGAGCTCGACCTGGTCGTGGAGCGGGGCGGGCTGCTCGTGATCTGCGAGGTGAAGACGCGCTCGGGCGCCGCGTTCGGGGGCGGCTACGCGGCGGTGACGGCGGCGAAGCGACGGAAGCTCCTCGCGCTGGGGGAGGCGTTCCTGTCGGCGAGCCGGATCCGGCCCCGCGCGGTCCGCTTCGACGTGGCGAGCGTCCACGTCGGCTCCGGCCGTCCCTCCGTCGAGCTGTTCGAGGACGCCTTCGACGCCGGGTAGGCGGGGGCCGGGACCCCGCCCCGGGACTAGTCCATGATGGACTAGATGTCGGCGGGGCCGCCTAGCGTGCCGCCGACCGTGTACGGACGGGTGATCGGCATCACGCTGTTCGGCGTGGAGGGGAGGCCGGTGGCCGTCGAGGCCCACGTGGCCCGGGGCCTCCCGGCGCTCGTGCTGACCGGCCTGCCGGGGGCCACGGTGAGCGACGCCCGGGACCGGGTCCGGGCCGCGGTGGAGAACGCCGGGCTCGAGTGGCCGCTCCGGCGGATCGTGGTGAACCTGGCCCCGGCGAACCTCCGGAAGGAGGGGCCGGGGATGGACCTGGCGGTGGCGATGGGGGTGCTGGCGGCCTCCGCCCAGGTGCCCCGGGACCGCCTGATGACGCTCGCGTTCTTCGGCGAGCTCTCCCTCCGCGGCGACCTGCTGCCGACGCCCGGCGTGCTCTCCGCCGCGATCGCCGCCGCCCGGACCGGCCTGGAGGGGATCGTGGTCCCCGAGGCCAACGTCCGGGAGGCGGGGCTGGTGGAGGGGCTCCGGGTGGTGGGGGCGCCGCGCCTGGCCGACGCGGTGGGGTTCCTCCGGGGGAGCTGGCGCCCGGGCCCCGTCCCCCCGCCCGCCCCGGCCCGGGAGCCGGCCGGGGTGGACCTGGCGGAGGTCCGCGGCCAGGACCGGGCCCGCC
>DATLZP010000341.1:0-2254 GCA_035573935.1 Actinomycetota bacterium | reverse complement strand
CACCGCCGGGATCACCGAGGAGGAGCGAGCTCGGATCGGCGATCCCCCCACCGGCCGGGGGGTCCTCGGCCTGCTCATCACGGAGCGGCGGATCGTCCGGATCGAGGACATCGCGTCCCACCCGAGGTCGGTGGGGTTCCCGCCGAACCATCCCCGGATGCGCTCGTTCCTCGGGGGGCCGGTGACGGCCCGGGGACGGGTGTACGGGAACATCTACCTGACGGAGAAGCGAGGGGCGCCCGCCTTCACCGAGGAGGACGAGCGGGCCCTCGAGATCCTCGCGGCGCAGGCCGGCGTGGCCATCGAGAACGCCCGGCTCTACGAGGAGGCCCAGCGCCGGGCGCGGTGGCTGGACGCGGTGCGTGAGATCGCGAACGAGGTCCTCGCGGGCGCGGACGCCGACCACGTGCTGGCCACGATCGCGGACCGGGCCCGGGAGCTGGCGGGGGCCGACCTGGCGACGATCGCCGTTCCCGCCCGCCCCGACGAGCTCGAGATCCGGGCGGCCGTGGGCGCGCACGCGGCGGAGCTGCTGGGCGCGACCTTCCCCATCGAGGGATCGGTGTCGGGGGAGGTGATGCGGACGGGACGCTCGGAGACCCTGGCGGACGCCGCGGCCGACCTTCACCGCCCCCAGCCGATCGTCCGCCTCGGCGATCTCGGACCGGCCATCCTCGTCCCCCTGACCGGCCCGGACCGCGCCCTGGGGACGCTCGCCGTGGCGAACCTCCGCGGTGGACGCCCGTTCACCGACGAGGACCTCCGCCTGGTCGAGACGTTCGCGTCCCAGGCCGCCCTGGCCCTCGAGCACGACCTCGCGCAGCGCGAGCGCCAGCGCCTGGTGGTCCTGGAGGACCGGGAGCGGATCGCGAAGGAGCTCCACGACGGCGCGATCCAGGCGCTCTTCGCCGTGGGCATGGGGCTCGAGGCCGCGGCCGCCCTCTCATCCGACGCGGAGGTCTCCAAGCGCATCGAGGGCGCCGTCGAGGAGCTCGACCGTGTGATCCGCGACCTCCGCAACTACATCTTCGGGCTCCGGCCCGGGATCCTGGCCGACCGGCAGCTCGACCAGGCGCTCCGGGACCTGGCCGAGGGGTTCCAGGAGCGGAGCGGCGTGATCACCGTCGTGGACGTCGATCCGGAGATCGCCGCCGAGCTCTCGACCAAGGCCGCCGGCGTGGTGCAGATGGCGCGAGAGGCGCTCTCCAACGTCGGTCGGCACGCCGAGGCGACGACCTGCCGGCTCTCGCTCCGGCGCGACGGTCACCGTGCCGTGCTGGAGATCGACGACGACGGCCGGGGGTTCGATCCAGCCGCCGCTCGGACCGGCGGCCAGGGGCTGGGGAACCTGAGGGACCGGGCCCGGGCCCTGGGCGGGGACGCGAGCGTGGAGAGCGTCCCGGGGGAGGGCACGACCGTCCGGGTCCGACTGCCGCTGTGACGGAAGGGGAACGGGCCGGCCCCGGCCCGTCCCCGGCCCGGTCCTCACCCCACGACGAGCGCCGTCACCATCCCGAACATCCCCTCCGGCCCCTCCACGTGGGGCAGGATGTGGCAGTGGAACGCCCAGACCCCCGGGATGTCGGCGTCCACCAGGACGTCGAACCGTTGCCCCGGGGCCACGACGAGGGTGTCCGCGGTGTACGGCCGCTCGAGCGCGAACCCATCCTGCGCGACAACCGTGAAGTGATAGCCGTGCAGGTGCATCGGGTGGAGCATCGAGCCGTCGTTCGCCAGGCGGATCAGCACGGTGTCCCCGACCTCCGCCACGATGGGCTGCGTCGCCGGGAAGCCCTTCCCGTTCAGCGTGTAGCCGAGGGGTCCGTCGCCCAGGAAGAGGGTGCTCTCCACATCCCAGCTCCGCCTCGGCGGCTCCACGATCAGGGCGCCGTACAGACCCCGTCCGACCTGCTCGGTGGAGTTGAAGTGCGAGTGGTACACGTACGTCCCGGGCGGGTCCTTCACCCGGAACTCGTACGTCCACGACTCCCCCGGCATCACCGGGTCCTGCGTGACGTACGGGACCCCGTCGTCCTCGTTGGGGACCGTCATCCCGTGGAAGTGGATCGTGGTCGGCTGGGAGAGCTGATTGTGGAGCACGAACCGGACCCGATCGCCGGGGCGGACGCGGATCTCCGGGCCGGGCACCTGCCCGTCGTAACCGAAGGCGGTCCGCATCACCCCCGGCTCCACCTCCCACGCCACCTCCTCGGCGGTGAGCTCGAACACCTTGACGCCGCCGTCCATCACCGGC
>DATLZP010000340.1:0-10171 GCA_035573935.1 Actinomycetota bacterium | reverse complement strand
GCGGTACGAGCAGGCCTTCCGCAAGCCCTACGGGGCGATCCTGGTGACCGGACCGACGGGTTCGGGGAAGTCCACCACCCTGTACGCCACGCTCAACATCCTGAACAGCGACGACCGGAACATCATCACGGTCGAGGACCCCGTCGAGTACCGCCTGGCCGGGGTGAACCAGATCCAGGTGAACCCCAAGGCCGGCCTGACGTTCGCGTCGGCCCTCCGATCGATCCTCCGGGCCGACCCGGACATCGTGCTGATCGGCGAGATCCGGGATCGGGAGACCGCGATGATCGCCGTGGAGGCCGCGCTCACCGGCCACCTCGTGCTCTCCACGCTCCACACGAACGACGCCCCCTCCGCCATCACCCGGCTGATCGAGATGGACGTGGAGACCTTCCTCGTGGCCTCGGCCATCGACTGCGTCGTGGCCCAGCGGCTGGGGCGGAAGCTCTGCGAGCGCTGCAAGGAGGCGTACCGGCCGGACCCCACGGAGCTGGTGGAGGCGGGCTACGCCGAATGGCAGGTGGCCGAGATCACCGAGCTCTTCCGGCCGGTGGGGTGCTCGGTCTGCGCCAAGACCGGCTACCGGGGCCGGATCGGGCTCTACGAGGTCATGCCGATGAGCGAGGAGATCGAGCGGCTCACGGTGGAGCGCGCATCGTCCGATGACATCAAGGCGGTCGCGATCCAGCAGGGGATGCAGACCCTGAAGGACGACGGACTGGAGAAGGCCCGCTTGGGCGTGACGTCGATCGAGGAAGTGGCGAGGGTGGTGAAGTGAGGATGAGCATGAACGCCATGATGGACGAGGAGCGCGAGGTCCAGGTCAACGTGCCCGAGCTCCTCGAGGTGGTGCTGGAGAAGGGGGCTTCGGACCTCCACCTCACGGCGGGGGCGCCGCCGGTGATCCGCCTCCACGGCGAGCTCCACCGCCTGGAGGAGTACCCGGTCCTGGGCCCCCGGACGCTCCAGGGGATGATCTACGCGATCCTCCCCCAGAAGATGCGGGAGCGCCTGGAGCAGGACCTCGAGCTCGACATGTCCTACTCGCTCCCCGGCAAGGCCCGGTTCCGGGTGAACGTGTACTTCCAGCGGGACGCGCTCGGCGCGGCGTTCCGGCTGATCCCCTACGAGATCAAGTCGGTCGAGGAGCTCGGGCTGCCGGCGGTGGTGGCCGACCTGGCCCGCTTCCCCCGGGGCTTCGTCGTGGTCACCGGGCCCACGGGCTCCGGGAAGTCGACCACGCTGGCGGCCATGGTGGACGTGGTGAACCGGGAGCGGGCGGCCCACATCATGACGGTCGAGGACCCCATCGAGTTCCTCCACAAGCACAAGCGGTGCATCGTGAACCAGCGGGAGGTGGGGGCGGACACCCACGGGTTCGCCCAGGCCCTGAAGCACGTCCTGCGGCAGGACCCGGACGTGATCCTGGTGGGGGAGATGCGGGACCTGGAGACGATCTCCACCGCGATCACGGCCGCCGAGACCGGGCACCTGGTGTTCGCCACGCTGCACACGCAGGACGCGCCGCAGACGATCGACCGGATCATCGACGTGTTCCCCCCGCACCAGCAGCAGCAGGTCCGGGTGCAGCTGTCGACGACGATCCAGGGGATCGTCACCCAGCAGCTGCTGCAGACGGCGGACGGTCGGTCCCGAGTCGTGGCCTGCGAGGTCCTGGTGGCCACCCCGGCGGTCCGGAACCTGATCCGGGAGGGCAAGACCCACCAGATCTACTCCGTGATGCAGGCCGGCGGGCGGTTCGGGATGCAGACGATGGACATGGCCCTGGCCCACCTGGTGAAGACGGGGAAGATCACGCAGCAGCTGGCCTACGAGCGCTCCCACGACCCCGAGGAGCTGCAGCGCCTGATCGGCGGCTCCGGACACACGTACACGACGGGCCTCCCGCTCGACGGGGGGTGGGCGGAGGCCGCGATGAGCCCCTTCGGCGGGAGCTACGGCTGAGCCGTGGAGCGGGGGGACGGAGGAGACGATGCCTGACACCTACACCTACAAGGTCCGCGACCGGTCGGGGAACCTGGTCAGCGGCACCCTGATGGCCGACAGCGAGCGGCTCGTGCTGGAGCGGCTCCGCGAGATGGGCATGACCCCCATCGAGGTGGGGCGGGCCGGCCGGGGCCTCCAGATGGAGATCAACCTCCGGCCGGGGCACGTGAAGCTCAAGCACCTGTCGGTGTTCTCCCGGCAGTTCGCCACGATGGTGAACTCGGGCCTGCCGATCCTCCGGGCCCTGGCCATCCTGTCGGAGCAGACCGAGAGCAAGGAGCTGGCCAAGATCCTGACCCAGGTCCGGATGGACGTGGAGCAGGGCGCCTCGCTCTCCGGCGCCATGGCCAAGCACCCCAAGGCGTTCAGCGACCTCTACGTCTCGATGGTCCGCTCGGGGGAGACCGGCGGCGTGCTGGACAGCGTCCTCCTCCGGCTGGCGGCCCAGATCGAGAAGGAGGTCGAGCTGCGCCGGAAGATCAAGTCGGCGATGACCTACCCGATCGTGGTGGTCGTCCTGGTGTCGCTGATCATGGCGGCGATGTTGCTGTTCGTGGTGCCGCAGTTCGAGTCGATCTACGCCGAGCTGAACAGCAAGCTGCCGCTCCCGACGCGGCTGCTGCTCGGGGTCTCCAAGGCGGTCCGGACCTACTGGTACATCGTCCTGGCGGGGCTGGTGGGGGCGGGGTTCCTCTTCCGCCGCTACCGCAGCACCGAGGCGGGCCGGGCCCAGGTGGACGCGCTGAAGCTGAAGATCCCGATCTTCGGCGCCCTGTTCCACAAGACCGCGCTGGCCCGGTTCTCGAACACGCTCGGGATGCTGCTCCGCTCCGGCGTGCCGATCCTGCAGGCCCTCGACATCGTGAGCGACACGGTGAACAACCGCACGATCAGCAAGGCCGTGGCCGACGTCCAGGGCTCCGTGCGGGAGGGCGAGTCGATCGCCAAGCCGCTCGGCAAGCACGCGGTGTTCCCCCCGATGGTCGTGCAGATGATCTCGGTGGGGGAGGAGACCGGGCAGGTCGACGTGATGCTGGAGAAGGTGGCCACGTTCTACGAGCAGGAGGTGGAGGCGGCGGTCGACGCCCTGACGTCGCTGATCGAGCCCCTCCTGATCGCGATCATCGGCGGGGCGGTCGGGGCGGCCGTGATCGCCCTGTACATGCCGATGTTCAACATCATCAACCTGATCCAGTAGGCGGGCCGGGGCCCATCGCCGACCGGAGCGCCGGTCGGAGGACCGGTCGGCGCTCCGGGGCACCCGCGGGTCCGCGCGGGTACGGGCTGCCGTCGGGCCGGGACCAGTGGAGGGCGCCGTCCGCCGTCCGTTCCACCCGCCACCCCAGCTCGTGGAGGAGCTTGTGGTGGAACACGCACTGGAGCGTGCTGTTGGCCAGCGTGGTGCGGCCGCCCCTGCTCCACCACTTGATGTGGTGGACGACGGTGAACGCGCGGGAGCCGCATCCGGGGAACGTGCACCCCTTGTCGCGCTGTCGGATCAGCCTGACCATCCAGGCCGGGGGCTCCCGGCGGAGGCTCCCCACCGAGACGACGTTGCCCTCCGCGTCCTCCTCCACGACCTGGATCCGGGCGTGGCAGGCCAGCCGACGGGCCGTGTCCCGGTGGATGGCCGGCCCCCACTCGAGCTCCGCCCGGGCCCGGGACCCGGCCCGCACGTGGACCACGACGGTGGCCCGGTCGGGGTCGGGGTCGGAGGCCACCTGGGCCCGGGCCAGGGCGACGAGGGCGTCGGCCCTCCGGGCCGAGGTGTGGTAGGGGTCCTCCTCGCCGGGGAGGACGGGGACGCGCTCGGCCATCCGCGACAGGGCCCGGGCGACGATCGCCCCGTCGGCGGTCGGGAGCTCCGCCCGGAGACCGAACCGGTAGCCGTCGTCGGACCACCACCACTCGAGCGACCGGCACTCCTCCGCCGCCCGCACCTCCGGACGGGCCCGGCCCGCCTCGAGGTCGGCCCGGTTCCGGACCTCGGCCACCGAGACCCGTCGGGCCCACGCGATCAGGCGCCGCTCGTCCTCGGGCCGGGCGAACCGGGTGAGCTCCACCACCTTGTCCACGCAGAGCTCACCCGACGCGAATGCCTCGGCGATCGCCGGCAGCCGCTCCAGCGCCCGGGCCGCCGCCACCCACCGCTTGGCCTTCCACAGGGACAGCCCGTAGCGGATCTGGAGGAGGTGCGCCAGGTCCCTGGCCCCCTCCTCGACCCAGCACCGGGAGCGCTCCGCCCGCACCAGCAGCCGGAAGAAGTCGCGCTGCTCCCCGCAGATCCGGGCGTTGCCCCGGTCGAGCTCGTCGAGCACGGGTTCCCCCTCTTCGTGCGAACCGGTGGACCGGCGGAGAGAGGGGGAGGAGAGCTCCGCCAGCCACCCAGCACTCTACACGAACAGATGTTCGACTGTCAACACCCCGCCCGGTAGTCATCCCGGACTACCTGGAAATCCCCCAGCCCCCTCCTTCAGCGTGGGTCGGGCTCCGCCGATGACTTGCGGGACGCAGGCGCCAGGGTGGCGCGTGCGGAGGGAAGGAGGAGGTGACTCCATGCTCAAGCGCCTCATGGAGCGGCGCCGCGAGGAGGAGGGGTTCACCCTCATCGAGCTGATGGTGGTCGTCCTGATCATCGGCATCCTGATCGCCATCGCGCTCCCCACGTTCCTCGGCGCCCGCCAGCGGGCCCAGAACCGAGCGGCGCAGTCGAGCCTGCGGAACGCGATGGCCGCCGCCAAGACCCTGTACACGGACACCGACGACTACAGCTCGGTGACGGCCGCGGCTCTGGAGGACGTCGAGCCCTCGCTCGAGTTCGCCGTGACTCCCTCGACGGGCCCGAACCAGGTCGACTGGGCCGTGACCGACACGGGTGGAACCGACCAGACGATCGGTCTGGCGGCGATGTCCGACTCGGGGACGTGCTTCCTCATGCGAGACACGTCCGGTGATGCCGGCGGAGCAACGGCTGGGACCTTCTACGGGTCCACGACGACGGCCGCGAACTGCACCGGCGCGTTCGCTGCGACGCCCGCCAACACGGCATCCGATTCCTGGTAGGTCGGCGTCCGACTCCAGCGATGGCTGGGAGGGGTGGCCCCCGAGCCACCCCTCCAGCCGTCGGGGGGGTGGAAGGACTCTCATGGCCCCATCGGATCGACAGCGATCACGGGAGCGCGGCTTCTCACTGGTGGAGATCTTGGTGGTGATGCTCATCCTCGGCGTCCTGCTGATGATCGGTTTGCCGACGTACCTGGGAGCCCGAGGTCGCGCCCAAGATCGCGCGGCTCAGAGCAACCTGAGGACCGCCCTGGTCGGTGCCCTCACGTTCTTCTCCGAGACCCGAACCTATTCGGGCTTCGGTGTGAGCGAAGCGGAGCGGGAGATCCCGCAGGTCGACTGGCGTGTGTCGGGCACGGACCCCGGTCGGGGAGAGGTCACGATCCAGATCGCATCGGGTGACGATCTCGTCCTGGTGACACGGTCCAACAGTGGGACGTATTTCTGTCTCCGGCAACGCGCGGACAGCCCCGCCACCGACCGAGGCGCCGGCACGGCGTTCGCCGACGTGGACACGCCGGCGGAGTGCACCGGCGGATGGTGAGGAGGGGGCGGGGCCCCTTCACCCGGCTCCCGCCGGTGCCGATACCAACACCGGAGACCCGATGACGCCTTCGAGCTGGTCCGCGGCGGCCCGCGCTCGCCTTCGCCATGACGAGCGCGGCTTCACGCTGCTCGAGACGATGATCGCCATCACGGTGATCTTCGGAGCCCTGCTGGCCTTCGCCTACACGGCCACCACCGGCTTCCGCTACGAGGGGTTCGCCCGGGAGCGGCAGGGCGCGACGGGCGTCGCCACCCGGATCATGGAGGAGGTCCGGGGGCTCGCCTACGAGAAGGTCCAGCAGGGCCTGGACACCGACGACCTGGCCTCCGATCCCCGGATCGTGACCGGCTGCTCGGGCGACGCCGCGGGCACGTACCGCTTCGAGTCCTGCGGCGGCGAGGCCATCGTCCACACCGACCTGGACCCCGACCAGACCGTCGTGCCGCTGATGCCCCACACCGGGACGCTCGGGCCGGCGGACGGCTACCCCACCCCCTACACGTGGAGCGTCTACGTCACGAACGACGATCCCACGGAGGACCCCTACCGGGTGACCGTGGTCGTCACGTGGGAGAGCCGGCGGATCACGGGGGCCGCCAACGAGGTCCGGGTCCAGAGCCTCTTCTACTCCCCCTCGGGGTGCGTCGACCCCGCCACCCACCCCTTCGCCGCGCCGTGCCAGCCGTTCTTCTTCGGCTCCGGCCGGTCGCTCCAGGAGGTGGTCACGATCTCCGGGACGATCTCCGGGATCACCGGGTTCGAGGAGGCCGAGCTGCTCGGCCCGACCACCACGGCCGACGTCCAGGTCGAGCAGGTGGCGCAGGCGCAGACGGGCTCCTACGCCTCCGGCGTGTCCCTCACGGTGAGCGGCACGCGGCAGACCGGGGGCCTGCAGGGGACCACCGCGGTGGCCGACGGAGACCCGGCCAGCGAGACGCCGGAGGAGGCCTCCGGGTCGGTCACCGGTCAGGCCGGCTCGCTCTCCGCCCAGAACGCCGGGGGCACGAACGTCCTCACGGTGAGCAACGCGGCCGGGGATCCGGGGTCGGTGGTGGGCGTCGCCGACGCCGACGGCAACCCGACCTGCCCGATCGGCGGGCCGGCGGAGAACGACGGCGAGCCCTGCGCGTCGGGCCGCATCCAGCGGAACGGTGCGTCCACCGCCACCGTCCGCCTGGACGGCCTGCCCACGGGGCTGGGGACGGCCACCCTGGCCCGGATCGACGCCCCCTCGCAGCCGACGACGGCGTTCGGGAACCGGGTCCTGGTGGCGAACGAGCCCGGCTACCTCACCGAGACCGTGACCCGCCGCCTGGGGACGGTCACGATCGGCGGGCTGCCGAACGGCGTGAGCGGTCCGGCCGGCTGGAGCGGCTACCTGTTCCGGCTCTCCGGCTACCAGGACACGGTCTCGGCTTCGGCCGGGACCAGCGCCCCGGCGCCCTCGGCGACCGTGTCGGCGGGCACGCTCGAGTACTGGAACGGGAGCGGCTACTCGAGCCTCACGGCGGCCGACCTCCAGAGCGCCGGGGCGATCGGGTTCGCCTCCCTGGACCACACCACGACCGTGGCCGGCCGGTCGGTGCGGGTCGTGATCTCCGGGAGCGCGTCCCGGGGCGGTGCGTCCGCCGCCAGCACCGGCTCGGGGACCACGCGGGAGACGGCCCAGGCCACGTCCGGCCCGCCCCTGGACGCGGTCCTCTCCTACGTCGTGATGGTGGGCGACGGCGTGGACGACGACGGGGACGGGGACGCCGCCGAGGCCGAGGAGGCCGACACGGTGGTGGAGCTGACGTTCGACGTCGACCTCGGCACGAGCGAGGCCCGGGTGACCTACGCCCCGGCGCCCACGGGGAGCTGACCGATGGCCAGGGCGGTGGCCAGGATCCGGAGCGACGAGCGGGGGATGACGCTCGTGGAGCTCCTGGTGGCGATGTCGATCATGAGCCTGGTGGCGGCCGTGTTCCTCTCGGTGCTGAGCTCGGTCCAGGTCCGGGTCGTGGACCAGGAGTACCTGCACCGGAACAACGAGCAGGCCCGGCTGGCGATCCAGCAGCTCGACCGGGAGATCCGGTCGGGGAACGTCCTGTACGACCCGGCGCTCGAGTCGCCCGCCAACTACCGCCTGCGGATCTACACGCAGACGAACGCCGACACGCGGGACCCGGCCCCCGGCTACCTGTGCGTGCTGTGGGAGCTCACCGCGGATGGGATCCTGCGGACCCGGTCGTGGCCCCCCGGGCAACCGGCGGAGGCGACGGCGTGGCGGATCGTCGCCGAGGGGATCGTGAACCGCGACCTCTCGGAGCCGGCGTTCTCGCTCGACCCCGACCCGAACAAGGGCGGTCGGACGATCCACGTCGAGCTCCTCGTGAACAACGACCTGGGGGACCGGGAGTTCGCCACCACGAAGGTGGAGGCGTCGCTCACCGGCCGGAACACGTCCTACGGCTTCCCGCAGGACGTCTGCGCCACGCTGCCCACGTGAGGAGGGACCCGATGCAGACGAGGCTCCGCGACGAACGAGGGATGGCCATGGTCCTGGGCCTCCTCGTGGCCTTCATCGTGCTCGTGCTGTCGTCCGTGGTCGTCGCCCAGAACATCCGGACGTCGAACCAGAGCGCGTACGTGCGCAAGCGCGTCCAGGCGGTGGCGGCGGCCGAGGCGGGGACGAACGACTTCTACGCGCACCTCAGGAACGTCACGATCGACGAGCTGCGCTGCACGCCCCGGACCGGCACGGTGGCGAGCGCTCCCGACGACGCCGCCTTCACCGTCACGCCGACGTTCTACGACGCGAACGGGCAGGTGATGGCCTGCCCGGCGGCCGACCCCACGCCCTTCACGGACGAGGTCTACCCGGCGGCGGTGCTCCTCGAATCGGAGGGGACGGTGTCCGGGCAGGTGCCCCGGACGATCCAGACGTACGTGGAGCTGGAGCCGATCCTCGACGGCTTCGACGCCGCGATCATCACCCAGAACGGGATGTCGCTGAACAACAACCTGACGCTGAACGGCAACGGGGGCACGGACGCGGACATCTTCGTGAACACCGGGAACCTCACGGTCAGCAACCAGCCGAACATCTACGGCAGCGTCTACGTGTCGGCGGGGAACGCCCGGCTCGAGAACAACTCCTCGATCCGCGGCGACCTCTGGGCGAACGGGTCGGTGACGCTCACGACCGGTTCGACCGTGTACCAGGACGTGATCTCCTCCACCTCGTCGATCTCCGTGACGACCCCGGCGCGGGTGTACGGGGACGCCACGGCCGGGACCACGATCGCGGACAGCGCCCGGATCGACGGGCTGGAGACGCCCAACTCCCCGCAGGGCCCGCCCCCCTCGCAGCCGCTCCCCAGGGTGTACTGGGACGCGCAGGACTGGATCGACGCCGGCTACACGATCACGACGTTCAGCGACTGCACGAGCGCCAGGACCTGGCTCCTGAACCCGGCGAACACCAGCACCAGCACGAAGAAGGTCGTCCGGATCTCGACCGTGTGCGCGCTGGGCTTCCGGAACAACGACGACATCAACGTGGGCGGTGACCTGGCGATCGTCACCGACGGCTCGATCAGCATGTCGCAGTCCGTGGACTGGATCGGCACGTCCGGGAGCCAGCACAACCTCTTCTTCATCTCCGCCTACCGGGACGGCCTCGACTGCTCCACGGGGGCCTACGACGTGAGCGACTCGAACAACGTCTCGTACGCGAACATCACGGGCGTGTCCTTCTACTCGCCGTGCACCGTCACGATCAACAACCGGAGCAACATGAACGGGCAGGTGATCGGAGGGACGGTGCGGATCACGAACCAGTTCACGATGAACTTCGTCCCGGTCCTGATCCCGGGCGTGGGAGACGTCGTGGGCTTCGAGCAGGACATCGCCTACATCCGCGAGGTCCGGAGCTAGCGTCGGCGGGTAGGCTCTCCGGCCGGTGACCGCCTTCCGCGTCGTGGCCTTCGGCCTGGTGGGGCTGGTGATCGGGAGCTTCCTCTCGGTCGTGGCCCACCGGGTGCCCCGGGGGGAGTCGATCGTCCGGCCCCGCTCCCGGTGCCCGTCCTGTGGCGTGCAGCTCCGGGCCGTGGACAACCTCCCGGTGGTCTCCTACCTCCTGCTCCGGGGGCGGTGTCGGGCGTGCGGGACGCGGATCTCGCCGACCTATCCGCTCCTCGAGCTCGCCACGGCCGGGCTGTTCGTGGCGGCGGCCGCCGTGTTCGACCGCCTCTACGTCGCGATCGTGATGGCGGCCTTCCTGGCCGTGCTGCTCGCGCTCTCGCTGATCGACGCCCGCCACCGGATCCTGCCGAACCGCATCGTGTACCCGTCCCTGCCGGCCTTCGCCGTCCTGGTGGCCCTGGGGGCCCTGCTGGGGGAGGGGCTGGACCTCCGGGGGGCCGCCGTCGGGTTCCTCGGGTACGGCGGCGGGCTGCTGATCGTCGCGCTGATCTCCCCCCGCGGGATGGGGATGGGCGACGTGAAGCTGGCCGCCCTGATCGGGCTGGTGGTGGGGTCCCTGGGGGCCGAGCGGGTCCTCGTCGCCGCCGG
>DATLZP010000339.1:0-2373 GCA_035573935.1 Actinomycetota bacterium | reverse complement strand
GAGGCGTCGCTCGCCTTCTACCGGGACACGCTGGGGTTCGAGGTGCGGAACGACGTCGGGCGGGACGCGATGCGGTGGATCACGGTGGGGCCTCCCGCGCAGCCGGACACGTCCATCGTCCTGCACCCGCCGGCCGTCGATCCCGGCATCACGGAGGACGAGCGGCGCACGATCCGGGAGATGATGGCCAAGGGGACCTACGCCGGGATCATCCTGGCGACCGGGGACCTCGACGCCACCTTCGCCCAGATCGAGGCGGCGGGCGCGGAGATCGTGCAGGAGCCGATGGACCAGCCCTACGGGGTCCGCGACTGCGCGGTCCGCGATCCCGCCGGGAACCTGATCCGCATCCAGGAGATCCGCCCGGGACCGTGAGGGACCGGGGGCGGTGGGCACGGCGCCGCGTGATCCGGAGGAGGAGGCGATGAGCACGAGCAAGCGCGCGACGCGATCGACGAAGCGCACCACCGGGGCCGAGGAGGCGTACCAGGGGTTCAGCGCCGAGGAGCGGGCGGCGATGAAGGAGCGGGCCAGGGAGCTCAAGGCCGAGGCCCGGGCGAGCAAGGACCGGGCGGCCGGGGAGCGTGCCCTGCGGGCCAAGATCGAGGAGATGCCGGAGCCGGATCGGAGCATGGCCGAACGGCTCCACGCCATCATCACGGACGCGGCCCCCGCCCTCTCGCCCAAGACCTGGTACGGGATGCCGGCGTACGCGAACCGGGAGGGCAAGGTCGTCTGCTACTTCACCCCCGCCTCGAAGTTCAACGAGCGGTACGCGACGTTCGGCTTCAACGCTCCGGCGAACCTCGACGACGGGAACATGTGGCCGACCTCCTTCGCCCTGAAGGAGCTCACGGCGGCCGAGGAGCGGAAGATCGCCGCGTTGGTGAAGCGAGCGGTGCGGTGAGCGTTCCCTCGCCGCGGGGAGGCGGCGATGGCCCGGATCGCTCGTACGTGGAGGCGAACGCCCGCGAGCTCGAGCGGATGCGGTCGCTCGTCGCCCGGCTCGGCGAGGAGGAGCTGCGGGCGCCGGTGAACCCCCACTGGACCGTGGCCGGGGTCCTGGGGCACATCGCGTTCTGGGACGGGCGGGCCCTGGCCCTGGCTGGGAAGCTCCGGCGGGGCGAGCCGTTCACCCCCTCCGACGTGGAGCCGGAGGACGTGGACTGGATCAACGACGCCTCCCGGCCCCTGATCCACGCCATCCCGGCCCTCGAGGCCGCCCGGCTGGCCCTGGGGATCGCCGAGGAGACCGACGCGACGATGGCCTCGCTCCCGCCCGAGCGGGTGTGGCCGAACGACCCGGAGAGCCCGATCAACGCGTTCCGGGCGATGCACCGCGGCGAGCACCTCGACCAGATCGAGGCCGCCTTGGGATGAAGCCCGAGGGGCCCGGGTCGAGCCGGTGGCCTCGGTCGGCCCGCGGGCGGTAGGGTCGGGTCGTTCTCCGACCGGAGGAGGGCCGGTATGGACAAGGTCGTGCACTTCGAGATCCCCGCCGACGATGTGGCGAGGGCGAAGGAGTTCTACGCCTCCGCCTTCGGGTGGAGCACGCAGGACTACGACATGGGAGGGGGGACGTACACGATCGTCCAGACGGTGCCCGTCGACGAGCGGCAGATGCCGACGGAGCCCGGGGCGATCAACGGCGGCCTGATGCGCCGCTCACCCGACACGCCGCACCCGGTGATCACGATCCAGGTGGACGCGATCGACGAGGCCCTGAACCGGATCGAGGCCGGCGGCGGCCGCGTGGTCACGCCGCGCACCGAGGTCCCGAACATGGGATGGTTCGCCTACTTCCAGGACCCGGAGGGGAACACGCTGGGCCTCTGGGAGACCGCGGTCTGACGGCACGGATGCCGGCTCCGCCGCCGTGATCGGGTGAGGGCGGCGGTCCGGGGCTTCCAGGCTGGCATCCGGGTGATGCCGCGGATCCGGGTGGTTCCGCGGATCGGGCCCTCCGCCGGGGTACCCTCGTCCCGGTCGCGCCGCGCGGGCGGGACGCGGGTTCGGAGGGGGGATCGCTGCGATGGAGCTCTCGACCGTCCGGATCGAGAAGCCGGACGACCTGAACCTGATCCTGGGTCAGTCCCACTTCATCAAGACCGTCGAGGACCTCCACGAGGCCCTGGTCGGGGCCTCGCCGCACCTCCGCTTCGGGATCGCGTTCTGCGAATCCAGCGGCCCGCGGCTCGTCCGGTGGAGCGGGAACGACGACGAGCTCGTGCAGCTCGCGATCCGGAACGCGCAGGCCATCGGGGCGGGGCACGCCTTCCTCGTGTTCCTCCGGGAGGGGTTCCCGATCAACGTGCTGAACGCGGTGAAGATGGTCCCCGAGGTCTGCCGGATCTTCTGCGCCACGGCGAACCC
>DATLZP010000338.1:0-3977 GCA_035573935.1 Actinomycetota bacterium | reverse complement strand
CCGGGGACCTCGGCACCATGAACCCCCGCAGCTCCGCCACGGCCCGCATACTAGCGGCGCGGCCCACGACCCCGAGGGGAGCGATGGAACGACGGAGGATCCTGCTGGACGGCGCCGTCACGCCGGTGGTGCGGGACGGCGAGTGGCTGGTGGCGGGCGACGGGCGGCGGGTGCGGGCCGAGGAGGCGGTGCACTTGCCGCCCTGCGAGCCCACGAAGATCGTCTGCGTCCACCTGAACTACCGGAGCCGGGTGGAGGAGTTCGGCGCGAGGCTGGGGCCCGCGCCCACCTACTTCCACAAGCCCGTCTCCTCGCTGAACGCCCACGGCGGGGCGGTGGTCCGCCCCGAGCGGTGCCGGTACCTGAACTACGAGGGCGAGATCGCGATCGTGATCGGCGAGCCCACCAGGAACGTCTCGGTGGAGGAGGCGTACGGGAGGATCGCAGGCTACACGATCGCCAACGACTTCGGGCTCCACGACTTCCGGGACACCGACGCCGGCTCGATGCTCCGGGTGAAGGGATCGGACACGCTCTGCCCGCTCGGGCCGGGGATCGTGGACGACTGGGACCCGCGGGGCAAGCGGATCCGGACCCTGGTGAACGGCGAGGTCCGCCAGGACGCCACGACGGACGAGATGGTGTGGGAGATGGGCTACCTGGTGGCCGACATCGCCCGCACGATCACGCTGCTGCCGGGCGACGTGATCCTCTCCGGGACCCCGGCCAACTCCCGGCCGGTGGAGCCGGGCGACGTCGTGACCGTGGAGGTGGAGGGCCTCGGCGCGCTCACCAACCGGATCGTGGCCGGGCCGACCCCGATCCGGGAGGACGTGGGGGCCCAGCCGAGCTCCTCGGAGGAGGTCGTCTCCACCGCCCTGGGCGGGGACTGGGAGTTCCGGGGCATCCGCCCCCCGCGGCGGGACTGATCCCCCTTCGCGGCGGGACCGAGGGAGCCGCGCGGCGAGCTCGGGCCCTGGACTATCCTTCGGCTGACCGTTCGGATGCGAAGGAGCGGGCGATGGACCTGCAGGGCGAACGGCTGCGCCTCCTGTACCCCGACCTCCACGGCCTGGACCGGGGGAAGTACCTGTACGGCGAGGGCCGCAGGAAGGCGAACTTCTGCCTGGGCGTCTACCCCCTGACGCTCGACCGGGAGATCATCCCGGTACCGGGCCTCCAGTTCGACGTGGGGCTCCCGGACATGGAGGCCCACCTGGACGAGGGCACGCTCCGCCCGGGGTGGGAGCCGGGGACGCTGGTGGGCGTGGCCGACGTCCGCTTCCGGGGACAGCCGGCCGCCGTGGACCCCCGCCACGTCCTGCGGCGAGCTGTGGAGCCCTGGCGCGCCATGGGCCTCGAGCCCCAGCTCGGCTACGAGTACGAGTTCTACCTGATGGAGCCGGACGGCCAGGGCGGGTGGCGCGAGATGCGCACGCCCGGGGCCCGGGTGTACGGGACCGGGATGGCCGTGGACCCCCACGGGGTCGTGGAGGACATCGTCCGGGCCTCGCTCGGCAGCGCGTTCGCCATCGAGGCCTACAACAGCGAGTACGACACGCCGCAGTTCGAGATCAACCTGGAGTACGCCGACGCGCTGCCGGCCGCCGACGCGGCGTTCCTGTGGCGGGTGCTGGCCCGGGAGGTGGCGGCCCGCCGTGGGTTCCACTGCACGTTCCTCCCCCGTCCCTTCGGCGATCGGAGCGGGAGCGGCCTGCACCTGAACATCAGCTTCCGGAGCCTGGAGGACGGCCGGAACGCCCTGGCCGACCCGGAGGCGGAGGACGGCCTGTCCCGGCTGGCCCACCGGGCCATCGCCGGGATGCTCGCCCACCACGAGGGGCTGGCCGCGATCTGCGGGGCGAACGCGAACTCCTACAAGCGCCTGCAGCCCGACATGCTGGCCGGCTACTGGGCCAACTGGGGCTACGACGACCGCACCGTGACCATCCGGGTCTCCCCGGACCGGGGCGCCGCCACGCGCCTGGAGCACCGGGTGGCCGACGCCGCCGCGAACCCCTACCTCGTGGGGGCGGCCCTGCTCCACGCGGCCCGGATGGGCGTGGAGGGAGAGCTCGACCCGCCCCCCGCCCAGCCCGTGGGCGAGGACCCGAACACGGAACGGAAGGTGCCGCCCACGCTGGAGGCCGCCCTCGACGCCCTCGAGGCCGACAAGGAGCTGGCGGCGGCCCTCGGCCCCGACCTCGTGCAGGCCTTCACGATCGTGAAGCGCGCCGAGTGGAAGAAGTACGCGGAGGCCGTCTCCGACCCCGCCGGGACCGAGGTCACCGACTGGGAGCTCGCGTACTACCTCCCGTTCTTCTGAACGGGCCTGGCGACCGGGCCGCGGGCGGGGCGCTTGCACCGGGAATCGTTCGGTAGCAAAATATCTCCGGCAGGCCCGGGGAGGGAGCCGTGCGCACGGCCGAGCGCAGCCTCGAGGACATCCGCCTGTGGGACCACGACTTCTTCGTGGAGGAGGTCCCCCACTGGGCGTTCCGACTCCTCCGGGAGCGCGACCCGGTGCACTGGCAGGAGGAGCCGCCGCCCAACCACGGCTTCTGGGCCGTGACGCGGTTCCGGGACATCGAGGAGATCCTCAAGGACACCCGGACGTTCTCCTCGGCCCGGGGGATCACGCTGGAGGAGCAGACCCCGGAGGAGGTCGAGGCCCGCCGCTCGATGATCGACATGGACCCGCCCCGCCACACCCGGCTCCGGAAGCTCGTCAGCCGGTTCTTCACCCGGGGGGCGGTGGCTGAGTACGAGGGCTTCGTCCGGGAGCAGGCCCGGATCGTGCTGGACCGGGCCCTGCCGAAGGAGGAGTTCGACTTCGTGGAGGAGGTCTCCCGGGAGCTCCCCATCCGGGTGCTGGCCCGGATCATGGGGGTCCCGGAGCGGGACCTGCCGATGTGCATCGAGCTGGGCGACGCGATGATCGCCCAGGCCGACCCGGAGTACTCCCGGGCCGTGATCGACAAGGAGGACACGAGCGAGTACCGGCTGCTGCCGTTCCGGAGCCCCGCCGCGGTGGAGCTGATGGCCTACGGGCACGAGCTGGCCGCCGAGCGCCGGCGGGAACCCCGGGACGACCTCGTGACGAAGCTCGTCCACGCCGAGGTGGACGGGGAGCGCCTCTCGGAGCGGGAGTTCGACAACTTCTTCTGCCTGCTGATCGTGGCCGGGAACGAGACCACCCGCCACGCGATCAGCCACGGGATGCTCGCGCTGATGGACCACCGCGACCAGTGGCGGCGGCTCGTCGAGGATCCCGGGCTCTCGCCGCTCGCCACCGAGGAGATCCTCCGGTGGGCCTCCCCCACGATGCACTTCCGGCGGACGGCCACGCGGGACCTGGAGCTCGGCCGGAAGCGGATCCGGGAGGGGGACAAGGTCGTGGTGTGGTTCGTGTCCGGGAACTTCGACCAGGAGGTCTTCCCGGAGCCCGACCGGTTCGACGTGACCCGCGACCCGAACCCCCACATGGCGTTCGGCAGCGGCGGCCCCCACATCTGCCTCGGCGCCCACCTGGCCCGGCTCGAGGTCCGGGTGATGTTCGAGGAGCTCCTCCCCCGCCTGGCCGACGTCGAGCGCACCGGCCCCGTGGTCCGCCTCCGCTCGAACTTCATCAACGGCATCAAGCACATGCCGGTCCGGGTCGAGCTGGCCTGACCGGGCGAGCGTCCGCGTGGAGGTCCCGTCGCGAACCTGCGGAGGAACCGTGGAGATGCCCCCGGACGCCTTGCCCCGGCCGGCCCGGGGTCCGAGGATCGGCCCGTGGATCCCACGGCCCCCCTCGCGCTCCTCCTGATCGGCCTGGCAGGCGTGGCGGCCGGCGTCACCGGCCTCGCCCTGCCCCGCCGGGACCGGCTGGCCGCGGCCCTGCCCCTCCTGGCGGGGGCCGGCGTGGGCCTGGCCACGCTCGGCGCGGGGTGGGCCCTCCTCCCGCTCGATGCCTCCCCCCGGGCCGGCGCCCG
>DATLZP010000337.1:0-11076 GCA_035573935.1 Actinomycetota bacterium | reverse complement strand
GTGAGCCCGGGCCCCACCGCGACGGCGTCGAACCGCCCCAGCTTCTCCAGGAGCCGGTCGAGGCCCGACGCCGCGGCCGTGCCCTCGGCGGTGGCCGGGAGCGGCAGGTAGGTGGGCGCCGCGAGCGCGGCCCGGACCGGGGCCAGGGCCTCCTCCGGGCCGGCCACCGTCACCAGCCCGGCCCCCGCCCGGAGGGCGCCCTCCGCCACCAGCCGGGCGGCCCCGGTCATGCGCCGGGACCCGGCCACGACCAGCACCACCCCGGACGATCGCTTGTGGGCCCGCAGGGACCGCGACGGGAGCAGGGCCGCCACGTCCTCCCCCTCCACCACGAGGAGGTCGCTCCGCACGAGGTCCGGGGGGAAGCCGATGTCGGCCACCTCGACCACGCCGGCGTGCTCGGCGCCCGGCGGGAACAGGGTCCCCGGCTTCTCCGCGCCGAAGGTCACGGTGACGGCCGCCCGGACCGCGGGCCCGGCCACGCCCCCGCTCTCCCCATCCACGCCGGAGGGGACATCCACCGCCACGACCGGAACGTCGGAGCCCTCCAGGGCCCCGATCGCCTCCGCCGCCGCGCCCTCCGGGCGGCCCCGGAAGCCGGTACCGAAGATGGCGTCGATCGCCACCTCGGCCCGGGCCAGCTCCCGCTCCGCCTGCCCCGGGGACCAGGGCCGGACCCGCACGTCGACCTCCGCCAGCCGGGCCAGGTTGGCGGAGGCCGGTCCCCGCAGGTCGTCGCCTGGGGCCAGCAGGAGCACGGTGGTGCGCACCCCCCACCGGGCGAGGTAGCGGGCCGCGACCAGACCGTCGCCGCCGTTGTTGCCCTTCCCGCACACGGTGAGGGCCCGGCGGCCCGACGTCCCCCCCAGCAGCCCCACCGCGGCCCGAGCCACGGCCCGCCCCGCCCGCTCCATCAGCTCGAGGGTCGAGATCCCTCGCGCCGCGGACTCCCGGTCCAGCGCGGCCGCCCCCGCCGGGCTCAGCACCGGCCTCATGGCCCCAGCGCCACGCAGAACGCGACGGCCGCGTTCCGCTCGTGGGCGAAGGAGACGAGGATCCGCTCCACGCCCAGCGCATCGGCGCGCGCCTTGGCCGCGCCGTCCAGCACGATCCGGGGGGCGCCGGAGGAGGCTCGGGTGACGCTGATGTCGTGCCACCGCCAGCCGCGGACGCCGCCCAGGGCCTTCACCACGGCCTCCCGGGCCGCGAACCGCCCCGCGTAGGCCTCTGCCGGGACCGCCCGGCGCTCGCAGTAGGCCACCTCCTCCTCGGTGAAGACCCGGGAGGGCATCGAGGGGTGGCGGGCCAGGGCCCGGGCCATCCGGCCCACGTCGCAGATGTCCACCCCCACGCCGAGGATGTCCACGGCGGACAGCTTACGTCCCCCGCCGCCCGGGCCGACTACTCCACCGTCACGCTCTTGGCCAGGTTCCGAGGCTGGTCGACGTCGCAGCCGCGCAGCTTCGCTACGTGGTAGGCGAGCAGCTGGAGCGGCACGGAGATCACCACCGGGGAGAGGAGCTCCGGCGTGTCCGGGACGAACAGCACGTGGTCGGCCAGGGCCTCGACGTCGCGGTCCCCCTCCGTGGCCACGGCGATCACGAGCGCCCCCCGGGCCTTCACCTCCTGGATGTTGGACAGCACCTTGGGGTGGACGTGGCACCGGGGAGCCACGGCCACGACCGGCAGGCCCGGCTCGACGAGCGCGATGGGGCCGTGCTTCAGCTCCCCCGCGGGGTACCCCTCGGCGTGGACGTAGGAGATCTCCTTGAGCTTCAGCGCCCCCTCCAACGCGGCCGGGTAGCCCGTGTGCCGGCCGATGAACAGCACGTCGCGGGCCTCGGCGATCCGCTCCGCGACGGCCCGGACCTGGGGACCCAGGGCCAGCGCCCGTCCCACCTTCCCCGGCAGCTCCGCCATCCGGGCCAGCACGCCGGAGATCTCCTCGGGGAACATCGCCCCCCGGACCTGGGCCAGGTAGAGCGCGGTGAGGTGGAGGGCCACCATCTGCGTGGCGAACGTCTTCGTCGCCGCCACCCCGATCTCCGGCCCGGCGTGCGTGAACAGGACGCCGTCGGCCTCCCGGGCCAGCGACGACCCCACCGTGTTGGTCACGGCGATCACCTGGGAGCCCTGGGCCTTCGCGTGCCGGGCCGCCTCCAGCGTGTCGATCGTCTCGCCGGACTGCGAGACCGCGATGGTCAGGGTCTCCGGGCCCAGCACCGGGTCGCGGTAGCGGAACTCCGAGGCGATCTCGATCTCCACCGGGATCCGGGTCCAGTGCTCGATCGCGTACTTCGCGACGAGCCCGGCGTGGAAGGCGGTCCCGCAGGCCACGACGAAGACCTTGTCCACCGCCCGGAGCGCGTCGGGGTCGGTGCGGAGATCGTCCAGGGCCAGGCGGCCCCCCACCACCCGACCCACGAGCGTGTCCCGGATGGCCCCCGGCTGCTCGTGGATCTCCTTCAGCATGAAGTCGTCGTAGCCGCCCTTCCGGGCCCGGGCCACGTCCCACTCGACCTCGATGGGGTCCCGACCCACTGGGGCCCCGTCGAAGCCGGTGATCCGCACCCCCTCCCGACGGACCTCGACGACCTCCCCCTCCTCCACCGGCACCACCCGCCGGGTGCGCTGCAGGAGGGCCGGGATGTCCGAGGCCAGGAGGTTCTCTCCCTCCCCAAGCCCCACGACCAGCGGCGACGAGACCTTCGCCCCCACGATCACGTCCGGGTCGTCCAGGGAGAGCACGACGATGGCGTAGGCTCCCTCGAGCTCCCGAACCGTGGCCCGCACGGCCTCCGGGAGGTCGCCATCGAACCGCTCCTCCACCAGGTGGGAGATGCACTCGGTGTCCGTGTCCGAGGCGAACGCGTGGCCGGTTTTCTCCAGGCGCTCCCGGATGGCCGTGAAGTTCTCGATGATCCCGTTGTGGATCACGGCGATCCGGCCCCCGCAGTCGGTGTGCGGATGGGCGTTGCGGTCGGTGGGCGGGCCGTGGGTCGCCCAGCGCGTGTGCCCCACCCCCACCGACCCCGTGGGCGCTCCCTCCTCCCGCAGCGCCTGCTCCAGGCGGGCCAGCTTCCCGGCCCGCTTCACGACGGTGAGGCCGCCGTCCAGCAGGGCCACCCCGGCGGAGTCGTAGCCCCGGTACTCCAGCCTCCGGAGGCCCTCCAGGACGATAGGGAGCGCCGGCCCCCGGCCCACGTACCCCACGATCCCGCACATGGCGCGAGCCTAGCAGCGCCCGAGGCGCCTCGCCGCAGCCCCGGACCTCAGGCCAGCTCCCGCCGCACGACGTCCGCGATGGCACGGGCCCGGCGGGCCGCCTCCTCCTCGGACCCCGCCTCCACCATCACCCGGACCAGCGGCTCCGTGCCGGAGGCGCGGACCAGCACCCGGCCCTCCGATCCCAACGCCTCCTGGGCGAGCCGGACGGCCTCCCAGACCGGCCCGCAGCCCTCCAGCGCCCCCGGGTCGCGGACGGGGACGTTCTCCAGGAGCTGGGGGTACCTCCGGACGACCCGGGCCAGCTCGGCCAGCGGCACCCCTCGGGCCGCGGCCAGCGACAGGAACCGGACGGCCGTGAGGACGCCGTCGCCGGTCGCCCCGTACCGGGCGAAGATCACGTGCCCGGACTGCTCCCCACCCAGCACGGCGCCGGTCGCCCGCATCGCCTCCTGCACGTGGCGGTCGCCCACCGCCGTCTCCACCACCCGGATCCCCGCCTCCGCCATGGCCCGACGCAGGCCCAGGTTCGCCATCACGGTGGCGACGACGGTGTCCCCGACGAGCTCGCCCCGGGCCTTGAGGTCGAGGGCGCAGGCCCCCAGGACCTGATCGCCGTCGATCACCCGCCCCTCGCGGTCGGCGAAGAGGGCTCGGTCGGCGTCGCCGTCGAGGGAGACGCCGGCGTGCGCCCCGCGGTCCACGACCGCCGCGGCCACCACCTCGGGGTGGAGCGCCCCGCAGCCCACGTTGATGTTGGTGCCGTCGGGGCGATCGAAGATGGCCTCGACCTCCGCCCCCAGCCGGCGGAGGACCTCCGGGGCCACCCGATGGGCGGCCCCGTTGGCGCAGTCCACGACGATGCGCATCCCGTCCAGCCGGGCGTGGGCCGCCGCCACGAGGTGATCCAGGTACCTCCCGCCCTCCTCCCCCAGGGGCCGGATCGGCCCCGGCGGCGCCTCCGGGGGAGGCGGCGCCTCGACCAGGGCCTCGATCCGCTCCTCGAGCGCGTCCGGGAGCTTCTCCCCCCTGGGCCCGAAGAACTTGATCCCGTTGTACTCGGGAGGGTTGTGCGACGCCGAGATCACGACCCCGGCCGCCGCCCCCAGGTCCACCGTGAGGAAGGAGACGGCCGGGGTGGGGAGCACCCCGGCCGGGATCACCCCGCCACCGCCGGCCCGGATGCCTCCGACCAGGGCCTCCTCCAGCCACGCCCCGGAGGCCCGGGTGTCGCGCCCCACGACGAAGGTGGGCGCGTCCCGTCGCCGGAGGGCCACCGCCGCCGCCCGCCCCAACGCGAACGCCAGCTCCGCCGTGAGGTCGGAGCCGGCCACCCCCCGGACCCCGTCGGTCCCGAAGAGCCGTCCCATCCCGCGGGCAGGCTACCCCAGGGGGCGGGAGCCGGAGCCGCCCAGCGGTCGGGCCTCGGCACCCGGCACGAGCTCCCGGAGGAGGTCCAGGACGCGCCCCTCGATCTCGTCGCGGATGGCCCGGACCTCCTCGAGCGGCTTGCCGGCCGGATCGGGGAGGTCCCAGTCCAGGTAGCGCTTCCCGGGGAAGACCGGGCAGGCGTCCCCGCACCCCATCGTCACGACCACGTCGGCCGCCTCCACCGCCTCCCCGGTCAACGGCTTCGGGAACTCCCCGGACAGGTCCAGCCCGACCTCCGCCATCGCGGCCCGGACCGCGGGGTGGATCTCATCGGCCGGGGCGCTGCCCGCCGACCGGACCACGACCCGGCCCTCCGCATGGTGGGCGAGGAGGGCGGCCGCCATCTGGCTCCGCCCCGCGTTGTGGACGCAGACGAAGAGCACCTCGGGGGGACGCTCGCCCATCCGGCCCTACCCCTCCGGCCCGGGCTTCCGGGCCCGGATGATCGCCCCGAACATCCCGTCCGCGACCTCGTGGGTCGGGACCACCTCCACGCCGGCGAACCCCGCCGCCTCCAGCCCCGCGCGGTACTCCTCGAACGACAGCGCCCCCGCCACGCAGCCCGTCCAGCTTCCTCGCTCCACCCGCTCCGCCGGCGTCAGCCGGTCGGCGGCGACCACGTCGCTGATGCCCACCCGGCCGCCCGGCCGGAGCACCCGGTACACCTCGTCGAAGACCCGCCGCTTCTCGGGGGAGAGGTTCACGACGCAGTTCGAGATCACGACGTCCACGCTCGCGTCGGGGAGGGGGACGGCCTCGATGAAGCCCCGGAGGAACCGGACGTTCTCCACCCCGGCCTCCCGCGCGTTCCGCCGGGCCAGCTCGAGCATCTCGTCCGTCATGTCCAGACCGTAGACGAACCCGGTGGGACCGACCCGTCGGGCGGAGAGCAGGACGTCGATCCCACCTCCCGAGCCCAGGTCGAGCACGACCTCGCCCTCCCGCAGCTCGGCCACCGCGACCGGGTTCCCGCAGCCCAGGGCGGCCCGGAGCGCCCCATCGGGGAGCCCCGCCCGCTCCTCGGGGGGGTAGAGCCGGGCACCGCACGCCGGAGCGTCGGCCTCCCCGCAGCAGGGCTCCGAGGCGCAGCCGCACGCCCCGCGGCGCGCGGCCTCCCCGTAGCGGGCCCGCACCAGGTCCCGCACCTCTCCGCTCATCGAGCCCCTCCGAACAGGTCGGCCAACCCCGAGAGCCTCTCCCGGTCGAGCGCGTAGTAGGCCCACGGCCCCCGCCGCTCCCGACGCACGAGCCCGGCCCGAACGAGCTTCGCCAGGTGGAAGCTCACGGTGGGCTGCGACCTGTCCACCGCGGCCTGGAGATCGCAGACGCAGAGCTTCCCTCGCTGGGCAAGGAGGTTCACGATCCTGACCCGTACGGGATCGGCCAGGGCCTTGAGCAGGGTGGCCGCCGTCCCGGCGTCCTCCGCCGACATCCCGGGCTTGGCGAGCGGGGGACAGCACGGCACGGCCCGGCCCGCCGCGTGCCCACGAGGGCCGGGGCTGGTATCGACGTTCATCGATGAGAGCTTACCAACGGTCGGCGGGGGCGTGGGAGCATCTGGGGAAGATGGAGGACCTGGTCCACGTGTTCACGGCCCCCTCGGCGATGGAGGGCTACCTGGCCAAGGGACGCCTGGAGGCGGAGGGGATCCCCGTCCTCGTGAAGGGGGAGACGGAGGGACCGTACCGCGTTGGCCCCCTCCACCTGTGGGTGCCGGCGGCCTTCGAGATCCAGGCCAGGCTGGTGCTGGAGAGCGCGCGGCGACCGGAGGGAGAGGGAGCGGTCCCCGGGGGCACGGAGGACGCGCCCGATCCCTGAGGCCGGCGGGGCTACCGCTTCGAGTACTGCGGCGCCTTCCGGGCCTTCTTCAGCCCGTACTTCCGGCGCTCCTTCTCCCGGGCGTCCCGGGTGAGGAACCCCTCCCGCTTGAGATCGGCACGGAGCGCCGGATCGAGCTCGATCAGGGCCCGGGCGATCCCCAGCCGGAGGGCGCCGGCCTGGCCGGCCACGCCGCCTCCCTCGATCCGAGCGATCACGTCCAGGTCCCGCTCCCGGCCCACCAGGCGGAGCGGCGCGGTGACGATCATCCGATGGGCGCGGGTGGGGAAGTACTCCTCGAGGCTCCGGCCGTTCAGCGTGAAGGAGCCGGTGCCGGGGACGAGCCGCACCCGGGCCACGGCCTCCTTCCGCCGGCCGGTGGAGATCCTCGTGGCCGCCTGGGCCATCAGTCGTCACCCCCCTTCGCCCGGCGCGTGCGCGGGGCCCGGGCCGCGGCGGCCTTCGTCCCGCGGGGCTTCGTCGGGACCTTCCCGGCCGAACGCCGGGCGGCGGCCGTCGTCGCCGTCCGGGCCCTCGGGGGCTCGGCGGCGGAGGGCGCCGGTCGGGGGCGCTCCGGGAGCCCGTCCCAGGCGGGGACCTCCCCCAGCGCGAGCGGCGCGGGCTGCTGCGCGGCGTGGGGATGCTCGGGTCCCTCGTACACCTTGAGCTTGCCGAGCATGGCCCTGCCCAGCCGGTTCTTGGGGAGCATCCCCCGCACGGCCCGCTCCACCGCCCGGGCGGGCCGCTCGGCCAGGAGCCGCTCGTAGGTCGTGGCCCGCAGGCCACCGGGGTAGCCGGAGTGCCGGTGGACGACCTTCTTCGCCTCCTTGCCTCCGGTGAGCCGGACCCCCCGGGCGTTCACCACCACCACGTGGTCGCCCACGTCCGTGTGCGGGGCGTAAATCGGCTTGTGCTTCCCCCGGAGCAGCTTGGCCACCTCCGAGGCCAGGCGCCCGAGCACCTGGCCGTCGGCATCGATCACGTACCAACGGCGCTCGACATCGCGCGGCTTCGGGGCATAGGTCCTCATGGCGCGGAAGCGTCGGCCCGAACGGCCGACGGCCCATGCTACCTGCGGGAACGCACCTCCGTCAAAGCGTCGGGGGCCCGCGCACGACCGCCGCCGGGCCTCCCCCCTTCCCCCTCGAACCCTCGGCCCCGACCGACGGTCCCCGGCCCGTAGATCACCCGCTCCAGGGTCAGGCCGTGGGGCGGGGCCACGGGTCCGGCCCGTGCCCGGTCCCGGGCGGCGAGGATCGCGGGGATCTCCTCGGGCCCCAGGCGTCCCTCCCCCACGGACAGGAGCGTCCCCACTAGGCTCCGCACCATCTGGTGACAGAAGGCGTTGGCCCGGGCGAGGACCTCCAGCCGGTCGCCCCGGCGGGACACCGTGAGCCGCTCCAGGCGTCGGACGGTCCCCCCCGCGGCCGGCCGGCGGCAGAACGATGCGAAGTCGTGCTCGCCGACCAAGAGGGAGGCAGCCGCCCGCATCCGGGGCAGCGAGGGGTCGCCCGGCCGGTGCCACACGTAGCGGGCGGTGAAGGGGTCGGGCAGGGGTCCCACGTCGATCCGGTAGCGGTACTGGCGGGCCCGGGCGCTCCGGCGGGCGTCGAACCCCGGAGAGGCCCAGGCGACCCGGACCACCACCACCTCCGGGGCCAGCAGGCCGTTCAGGGCCCGCTGGAGCCGCGGCGGGTCCAGCCGTTCCCCGGACCCCGGGGGGAGGGCGAACGACACGACCTGGCCGCGGGCGTGGACCCCGGCGTCGGTCCGACCGGCCACCGAGAGCCCCGGCACGGCCCCCAGGATCCGGGCCATGGCGCGCTCGAGCTCGCCCTGGACCGTGCGGAGGCCGCGCTGCCGGGCGAAGCCCCGGAAGTCGGTCCCGTCGTAGGCGAGCGTGAGCCGGATCGTGCGGGCCACGCGGGAAGTATCGCCTCAGCCGGCCGTCGCCGGCTCCCCGCGGAAGTGGAGCTCGCGCCCGCCGGACCGGAGCGCGAGGCCGGAGCCGTCGATCTCGTAGGGGATCCGCCGGGCCGCGATCACGGCCATCACGGCGCGCTCGAGCCCGGCCGTCGCCCCCGCGCACCCGGTCGGCGTGCGAGCGATCCGACCGAGCACCAGGACCCCGTCCCGAGAGGAGACGACCCGGGCGCTCCACTCGCCGCAGCCGTCGAAGCCCCGGATCCGGCCGTCCTCCACCCGGAGGGTCGCCTCCAGCCCGCCCGGCACGCTCGAGGCCACCTCGCCCTCGACGAGCGTCTCGAGCGTCCAGCTCGTGCCGGCGAGGGGGAGGTCCGGCTCGGCCATCCGGCGATCGAGGAGCCGGATCCTCGTCCCCCCGCCCGAGAGCGTCAACCTGGGCCCCTCGAGCTCCAGCCAGGGCGAGCGCCCCAGGAACACCGAGAGCCACTCGTCCTGGGCGTGTCGCCCGGCGTCGCATCCCATCTCGGTGGTGCTCACGCCGCCCACCAGCCGGAGTCGACCATCCCGCACCCGGTACCCGGCGCCCAGGTGGTTGCAACCGGCCTGCACCGACAGGCGTCCGTCGGCGAAGGAGAGCTCGATCCGCGTCCCGGGCACGAGGGGGCGCTCCTGCCCCCGCTCGTGGACGTGCGTGGACACGAACGAGCGCCCGTCGAGGCGCCCGGGGGAGCGGTGGTCCCCATCCCCATCCGGCCCGCCGCAGCCCGCCGCCAGGACCGCGGCGAGCGCCAGGGCCGGCCAACGCAGGTCCGTCGCCATGCCCATGAGACGCTCCCCGGCGCTCGGGAGGTTCCCCCGGGGGCCGGCCGAGCGACTACTCGGTCCCGACGAGCTCGATCCGGGCCATGGGGGCGCCGTCGCCCCGTCGCTGCCCGAGCTTCAGGATCCGGGTGTAGCCGCCGGGTCGCTCCGCGTACCGGGGGGCGATCTCGTGGAACAGCTTGGCCACCACGTCCCGGTCCGGGATCACCTTGAGCACCTCGCGCCGGGCGGCCAGGTCCCCCCGCTTGGCGAACGTGATCAGCCGCTCGGCCAGAGGGCGGACCGCCTTCGCCTTCGCCTCGGTGGTGCTGATCCGCTCGTGGACGAAGAGCTGCGCCGCCAGTCCCGCCAGGAGCAGGCGCTGGTGCGCCGGGCCGGCGCCGAGACGGGGACCCTTCCGGGGCTTCGGCATCGCCTACTCCTGCCGCAGGGAGAGCCCGAGCTCGGCCAGCTTCTGCTTGACCTCGTCGATCGACTTCTGGCCGAAGTTCCGGATGTCCATGAGCTCGGCCTCGCTCTTCTGCACGAGGTCGCCCACCGTGTTGATCCCCTCCCGCTTCAGACAGTTGTAGGAGCGGACCGACAGGTTCAGCTCCTCCACCGTGATCTGGTAGTCGGAGGGGACCTCCTCGTCCTCGGCCGGACCCACCTGGACGCTCGCCGCCTCCGCCAGCTGCGAGAAGAGCTGGACCAGCTCGAGGAGCGTGCCGCCCGCCGAGGCCACGGCCTCCCGCGGCGTCACCGAGCCGTCGGTCTCGACGTCGAGGATCAGCCGGTCCCGGTCGGTCATCTGCTCCACCCGCGTGTTCTCCACCGCGTACGAGACCCGGCGGACCGGGGAGAAGATCGAGTCCACGGGGATCACGCCGATGGGGTCGCGGGGCTTCTTGTTCTTCTCCGCCGAGCGGTACCCCACGCCACGCTCGACGACCATCTCCATCTCGAGGTTCGCGCCCTTGCCCAGCGTGGCGATGTGCAGGTCGGGATTGAGGATCTCCACCCCGGCGGGCGGCGCGATGTCGCCGGCCGTCACCTCGGCCGGGCCCTTGGCCTTCAGGTACATCGTGACCGGCTCGTCGAGGTCGGAGCGGATCACGAGCTCCTTGAGGTTCAGGATGATGTCGGTGACGTCTTCCTGGACCTTGGGGATCGTCGAGAACTCGTGGAGCACGCCCTCGATCCGGACCGACGAGATCGCAGCCCCCGGGATGGACGACAGCAGCGTGCGCCGGAGCGAGTTCCCGATCGTGTAGCCGAAGCCCGGCTCCAGCGGCTCGATGATGAACCGGGAGCGGGTCGGCGAGACGGACTCCTCCTGGATCTGGGGTCTGGCGACGATGAACACCTGCGTTCCCTCCTCCGGCGGGGGATCATCCACTCCTGCCCCGCCTGCTCGTCGGGGACGGGTCGCTCCCGCCCCCGCCGGCGCGTCACACGCGCCGGCGCTTCTTCGGCCGGCACCCGTTGTGGGGCACCGGCGTGACGTCCTGGATCCCCAGGATCTCCAGGCCGGTGGCGGCGAGCGAGCGGATCGCCGTCTCCCGCCCCGATCCCGGGCCTTTCACGTACACGTCGACCTTCTGCAGCCCGTGCTCCTGGGCCCGCCGGGCCGCGGCCTCCGCGGCGAGCTGCGCCGCGAACGGCGTGGACTTCCGCGAGCCCTTGAAGCCGACGTTGCCGGCGCTGGCCCAGGAGATCGTGTTGCCCTGGAGGTCCGTGATCGTGACGATCGTGTTGTTGAACGTCGACTTGATGTGGGCCTGCCCGTGGACGACGTTCTTCTTCTCCTTCTTCCGCGCCTTCTTGGCCTTGGGCTTCGCCATCGGTCCCCTACTTCTTCTTCGCCTTCTTCTT
>DATLZP010000336.1:0-3677 GCA_035573935.1 Actinomycetota bacterium | reverse complement strand
GCTCGGGCGTCCGGCCGCAGGCGGCGAGGATCGCCGGGAGCGAGAGGGCTCCCGCCGCGATCCCGCCGCGCCGGAGGAAGTCCCGCCGGGTGATCCTCAGGTTCGTCACGATCCCCCCTCCCGTCGGTCCACGCGGGCACGGTACCCGCCGCGCGAGGCGCTCCTCAAGTGCCTGTACGCGCACCGGCCGGCCGGCGGATGGGCGGGTCAGCCGGTGGGGGTCGGCGTCGGGCTGGGGGAGGGGGACGGCGGGGGCGTGAGGACGAGCTCCCCGAACTCCTGGCCCACGACGTGGCGGGTGACCGTGAGGCTCCCGCTCGTCGGGTCCTGCTCCACGACGTCCCAGGCCAGGAGCCGGGCGGGGAGGGGGCCCGAGGGCCGGGCGAGGTACAGGACCTGGGCCGACAGCGGCACGTCCCCCTCCGCGGTGAAGGCGGTGGGGCCGGCCCCCCCGGTCGTGCCGACCTGGAGGGAGAGCGTCCCGTTCGCGGCCGCCGCCGCGTTCCGGTGGAAGTGGCCGGACAGGACGAGCGGCACGAGCCCGAAGGCCGCCTCGGCCATCCGCTCGTCGTGCACGGCCACGATGTCGGGGGGCCGCGGCATGTCCAGGACGTCCTCGACGATCCGCGGCCCGACCGAGCGCACGAGCTCCGCCACCTCCGGCCCCTCCAGGGGCTGTCCCCGCCGCTCGACGAAGTACGGGTCCCCCAGGCCGTAGATCGTGAGCCCCGCGACCTGCTCGGCCCGGCCGTCGAGCACGATCGCGTTGGGCAGCCGTTCCATCGCCCGCTGCAGCTCGACCGAGTCGTGGTTCCCCCGGACGAAGACGTAGGGACGCTCGAACGCCGGGATGTAGCGGAGGACGAACCGCTCGGCGGACGTGCCGAAGGAGGTCATGTCCCCCGTGTCCACGATCAGGTCCACGTCGAACCCCTCGGCCACCTGCTCCGCGAACTCGAACCCCAGCACGGACAGGTGGAGGTCCGACACGTGGAGCACGCGGACCTCCCCTCCCTCCCCCAGCGGGTTCGCCTGCACCGCGCGGTACGCGCGGAGGGCCCCGTCGACGATCCGGGAGAGCTCCGAGCGGAAGTACCCGATCCGCTGGGTGGCCTCCTCGACCGGGCCGATCAGCCGAGGGGCGGCCTCCAGGGACCCCGAGAACGTCGGCGCCAGGAAGGCCTCCGGCCGGTAGGTGGCGATGGCCAGGGCCTCGCTCCCGCCCAGGGCCAGCAGGGCGGTGGTGAGGGCGATGCCGATCGGCCGGGGCCGGGTGCGGAACGCCAGCACCGCCAGGGCGAGCGCGCCGGCCAGCCCGATGGCGAGGAGCCGCAGCCCGAACGGCCCCAGGCGGTCCAGGGCCTGGAGCTCCACGTCGGCCACGAGGTCCTCCGTGGAGCGCGAGGCCAGGGCCCGGGCCAGCTCCTGGGCCTGGACCCCGACCAGGGTGGCCTCGAGCCGGAGGGGCGGGAGATGCGTGTCGGCCGTGATCCGGCCGAGCGGCGGGAGCGCGATGTCGGTGACCCCCCGCCCGAACCCCGCGTCGAGCCGGACGCGGAACGGCCCGATGGGAACGGTCTGGCCTCCACCGACCGCGGTGCCGAGCCAGGCGCCGGCCACGCCCACCGCGGCCGGGAGGAGGAGCGTGGTGAGGGCGCGCCGGAGACGCGGCGGAAGGGGGCGGGCCACCCTCCGACCCTACCGCGGCCGGGCCGGGCCCGCCCCGCGGGTCGTCGCCGGATCCTTCCTCCGACCTAGACGGTCCGCCGCCGGCCGGTGACCGCCCGGTAGATCAACAGCGCGACGATCGCTCCCAGGATCGACCCGATCAGCCCCGCCGGGTCGAAGTCCTGGTCGCCCGCCGTGAACAGGTCGGCCACGAATCCGCCGATCACCGAGCCCACCAGCCCCAGCAGCATCGTGCCCAGGATGCCCATGGGATCCTCCCCCGGCACGAGCAACCGCGCGATGGCCCCGGCCACGAGCCCCACGAGCAGCCACGCGATGAGATCGATCATCGTCCCCTCCTTCCTGGCCCCCTCTACCCTCCGCGCATCCGAGGGAAACCCCGGCTCCAGGCCGCCGGTATGCTTCCGGCGAGCGAGGGGGGTGCCCACGAGGAGTCTAGAGGTCCAGCTCGCGGCCCGGGCCAGCCAGCAGGCGGCGGTGGCCGAGCTCGGCCAGCGGGCCCTTTCCGGAGCGGCCCCGGACGAGCTGATGGACCAGGCCGTGGAGCTCGTGGCGGCCAACCTCGATGTCGAGGTGGTGGAGGTCCTCCGGCTGAGCGAGGACCGGTCGCGGTTCGAGCTCCGCGCCGGGCACGGCTGGCCGCCGGGGCTGGTGGGCCGGGCGTCGTTCCCCGCCGACGAGCGGACGCTGGCCGGGGCCGCGGCGGCCGCCCTGGGGCCGGTGGTGGTGGAGGACCTCCGGGAGGGCGCCCCCCGCCCCGATCCGCTGGTCGCCGGTCGGGCCCTCGGCGCCGGGGCCGCCGTCCCCCTCCGGGAACGCTCGGAACCGCTCGGCGCGCTCGTCGCCTACGCGCCGCCCCACGGCGGCTTCTCCCCGGAGGACCTGGCCTTCCTCCGCTCGGTGGCGGTCGTCCTCGGCCCGGCCATCGGCCGGTACGAGTCGGAGCGGGAGCTCCGGGCGAGCCGCCAGCGGCTCGAGCTGGCCCTCGAGGCCGGGGGGATGGGCGCCTGGTCGTGGGACGTGGCGACCGGGGAGGTCCGCTGGAGCGAGCGGCTCGAGGAGCAGCACGGCCTGGCCCCCGGCACGTTCGGCGGCACGTTCGAGGACTTCCAGCGCGACATCCATCCCGACGACCGGGAGCGGGTGGTGGGGGCGATCCGCCGGGCCCTCGAGGGCGGCGAGGAGTACGCGATCGAATACCGGATCGTCCGCCCGGACGGCGAGGTCCGCTGGCTGGGCGCGCGGGGCGAGGTGGTGCACGACGCCCTGGGGGCGCCCATCCAGATGGTCGGGGTCTGCACCGACGTCACGGAGCGGGTCCGCGCCGAGGCGGAGCGCGACGAGCTCCTGGCCCGGGAACGGATGGCCCGGGACGAGGCGGAACGGGCCGGCGAGCGCCTGGCCTTCCTGGCGGAAGCGAGCGAGGCCCTCACCGCGTCGCTCGATCCGGGGGAGACGCTGGCCCGGCTGGCCCGCCTGGCCGTGCCGAGGCTCGCGGACTGGTGCAGCGTACAGGTCGTCCGTCCCGACGGGTCGATCGCGATGGTCGAGACGGCCCACGCCGACCCGGCCCAGCGGGAGCTGGCGGAGGAGATCCGGGGCCGGGCCCGGATCCACCCGGGGGGCTCCCGGGGGGTGGCCGAGGCCGTCCGCTCCCAGCGCCCCCTGCTGTACCCGGAGATCACCGACGCGCTCCTGCGGGAGGCCGTGGAGGATCCGGAGCAGCGAGCGCTCCTCGAACGCCTCGCGCCCCGCTCCGCGATGGTCGTCCCCCTGGTGGCCCGGGGTCGGGCCCTCGGGGCGATCTCGTTCGTCACCGCCGGCTCGGGGCGGGTCTACGGCCCGCGGGACCTGGCGTTCGCCGAGGAGCTCGCCCGGCGGGCCGCCCTGGCCATCGACAACGCGCGGCTGTACCAGGAGCACGTGGACGTGGCCCGGACGCTGCAGCGGAGCCTCCTGCCGCCGCAGATCCCCGACGTGCCGGGGGT
>DATLZP010000335.1:0-9418 GCA_035573935.1 Actinomycetota bacterium | reverse complement strand
CCCGACCTCCCGCCGGTGAGCGCGCGGAGCAGCGCGAGCCCTACCCGCCCGAGCTCAGACCGCTGCGGGGGAAGGTCGAGCTCGGCCGCCGGCACCGCTTCGTCGGCACGGCACCACCCAGGCTCGGGTGGACGCGGCGGGGGGAAGCCGGCGAAGGTGCGGAGCTCCGGGGGGACGGAACGGCCAGCGAGGACGGCAGCCTTCCAGCAGGCGTAGCAGCCGCCGCTGGGGAATGGACCGCTTCCATGACCCTCGGAGCGCGGGCAGGCGGTCACGCTGGCCCCCGCGCGGCGCGGCGGTCGGGACGGACCTTGTCCCGACCTGTCCCGTCCCAAGGTCGCGGATCGCGGCGAGGTCTCACGAGGAGGCGGAGGTCGTCGGTGCCTGCGAACGCGAGCGCGCGTGTCCTGCGACCGTGTCCCGCGCACCATGGGGAGGCAGGGGAGCTCCCGACCGTGTCCGTGTCCCCCCTATAGAGGGGGGGACACGGGACACGGTCAGGAGAGCGTGTCCCGGGACACGCTGGGACACGCTGGGACACGGTCGGCTCAATCACTCCCAGCCTCCCGGAATGGCCTGGCGAGACGGTGCAGGACGGCGCCGCGCGGACCGTGCTCGCGCACGAGGTGGCCGCGCTCCACGAGCGCACGGACGGCCTGATCGACGTAGGCGCCCTTGCCCTGGACCCCGTCCCTGATGGCACGCAGGGAGAGCGCCTCGTCGCTCGCCTCGAGCAGGCGGGAGACGCGCTCCATCAGGTAAGTCGGTGCGAAGGCCGAGACGTCTCCCGGAGGGTCGATGCGCACGTTCGGCGGGTCCACGGTGCCGTTGATCTCGACGTCGGCGGCCACGTCCTCGCCGGCGACGCGCCTGGAGATGGCACGCACGGCGCCGGGACGGTCTTTGGCTACGACGAGGCGGAGCCGGCCTACCTTCCCTGGCGCCGGTTGTTCGAGCACCCGTACGCTGAAACTGGCACCGTCGAGCGCGGCGGACTTCTGGATCGATCCGAGGGCGAAGCGTCCCCTGCGCTCGGGGTCCTTCACGGTGTGGTCCGCGAGTAGCACGCCGGCGGCGCTCCGGAAGGGGAAGACGAGCAGTCGCATGAAGTCCGCGCAGTCGGCCGCGGAGTTCGGCTCGAGCCCGAGCATGGACATCGCGGCGTTGACGCCATCCAGCACCGTCATGGCGAGTCCCGGTGTCGCGGCCAGGCGGTCGAGGCATTCCGCAGCCGCTCCCGTCCACGCGCGGACGCCGTCCATGCGCCGCAGGGGGAGCGGCTCGCTGATGCAGTGGAGGTACAGCTGCTCGCGGAGGCGCTCGGGGGGGACGCCGGCAGCCTTGATCCTCTCGAGGACGCCGACGGGGTCCTGGTCGAAGTCGAGGTACAGCACCGCGGCACCCTCGAGGATCAGCTCCCCGACGGCGGCCCCGATGATGTAACCCTTGCCTGCCTCCGGCTCCCCGTGGAGCTCGTTCACGCGGTCCCGGTACAGGAGGGCCTCCGCGTCGGTCCTGCGGAGCAGGCTCGCCGCCGGTCGGGCCAGCTCAAGCTCTTCGAGCCGCACCGGCTCCTCCCAGCACGCCGGCACGCTCACGCCGCACCCCTCCCTCGGAGCGCGCTCCTGATCGTGGCCAGCGCTTCCCGTTCCGGGAGTCCGGCCTGTCGGGCGGCATCGAGCAGGGCGCCCTCGACGTCGGCCGCACCGAGGCGGCCGTCGGCGACGAAGCGGGCCACGGCGTAGGCGCTGCGATTGAGTTGATCATTGCGGCTTCCCTGGGGCGTGCTCGCCACGGTCTCGGCTTCGCGTCGCAGCGCGGCGCGCGCGTAGCCTTCGTTGCCGCTCGTGCGCGGGAACCGCCGCGGCGGTGGCTCCCTCCTCGGCGGCCAGATCATGTCGCGTAGCCGCTCGGGGAGCGGCGCCGGCGGCCAGAGGTCAGCCGGCGAGACCACCCACTCGTACGCGGCGCCGCTCGGGTGCACGCTCGGCGGCGCGAGTACGTAGCCGCCGAGGCCGCGGACGTCGAGGCCGACGCCTTCTACCTTGGCGCGGTTCCCCACGGCCTCCTCATGCGTGAACCACAGGTGGAATCCCTTCGCCGTCCGCACGGTCGGCGTCTGGATCGGCCAGCCGACCTCCGCCTCGACGCGGAGCCGCGCGCTCTCGTCGTCCAGGTCCACGACGAGGAGCGGCACCGTGCGCTCCTCGTCCACGAAGATGGGGACGCCGCACGGCACGCCGACGTTGTACGGGTCCGGCCGGTCCCACCACGCGTACACGTACCGGTCGAGGTCCTCGAAGCACTCGTCGATCAGGCGCCGGCCGATGAAATCCCTCCACGGCACGGCGGGCTTCTTGCCGCGCCGCTCGACGGGGAACGGCGAGAGGCCGAGTGCTATGTAGGAGGCGGCCCATAGCAGGGAGGCGGGGGGGGAGGCGTCCGCCTCCCCCCCCGCGTTCGGCGGGGTCATTTCACCGCCTCCTCTGGAGGCATCGGCAGGAGCCCCTCGGCTTCCTCGGGGGGCATGAGCCCCTCCCCGAGCTCCGCCTCGGCCTCCTCAGCGACCTTCTCCCAGTCGGGGGCAGCGCTCGGGGCCGGCCGGCGGTGCTCGACGAGCACCCTGTACCTCTCGTAACCGCGGTCCTCGTCCCTGCCCCAGTACTTGGCGGCGATACGGTCCCCGACCTCCGGGCGCTGGCGCGCCAGCTCTGACCTCGCCACCGTGTGGAACGCGTGCCAGACGACTTCGCGGCCGTCGTCGGTCATCACTGTGACGAGGGGGTAAGAGCCGCCATACTCCGAGGCACGCTCGCCGAGCTCGATGATCGTGCCGACGAGCTTGTCCCCCGGCTCAGGCCTCCACGGTTCAGGAAAGGACTCGACCCTATCGGCGATGTCCACGGGCATCGTGTATCCTCCGTATGTCCTCGTTGCGCGCGCCCGCCGACGGACTCCCCCCCCCGCTGGTGGGCACGCGGTCCCAGCGGCCGGAGGTCGGGTCTAGGACCTCGGCCTCACCTCCTCTCCGCCCCTCAGCCAGCGGCATAGCGCGGCGCCTGGGACCACGATCCGGCGGCCGATCCTGCGAACGGGCACCTCGCCACGCGCGGCGGCCGCGTAGAAGGAGCGCAGTGAGATACGCAGAAGTGCCGCGGCCTCAGGCACCGTCAAGACCCGTTCCTCGAGACGTTCCCCCGTCACAGGTCCACCTCGAGAAGTTCGAGGAGCGCGACGGCGTGCTTAGGTTTCGGCCGCGCCTTGCCGGCCTCCCACCTCGACACCGCGGAGGGGTTGAGCCCCAGCGCTCGCGCCACGTCACTCTGAGAGAGTCCGACCCCCTCCCGAAGCTCGGCGAGCCGGCCGATCCGCACGAGCCGCGCCACCCGCTTGAGTGCCTGTGCTTCATTCATGACGGGTCCGAGTGTAGCATCTTGGAACCATCTGAGACCTCGCGAAGCCGAGGTTGCCACTGGGTTGTGAGTGAGCTATGCTTGCGGCCGTGTAAGGGAGAAGGGAGCCAACATGGCGAAGGTGAAGGTCGGCCCCATGTTCGGACACGACGAGCGCGGCTCGTGGGACCTGCTCGCGGATCCGGTCTTCCTGCCGCACGGGTACGTCATCCCGCGCCGGTTCCCGGTCTCGGCCGACCTCGAGGACGGCACGACCGCCGAGCTCGTCGTCGAGGTGAAGGAGGGCCGGGCCAGGGCTACCGAGGTCACCGTGCGCCGTCCTGCCGGTATCACCCGGCGCACGCTCTCGGCCGTCCCGGTGCGCAACATCGTCTTCACGGCCTGCACGCTGGCGTTGTGGCGCACGCGGGTCGGCGCCGGTTCGGAACTCGTGCTCGAGCCCGAGCTCGGGCCCGAGGCCGAGGAGGTCATCCGCGATCTCGTCGGCTACGCACCCGAGAAGCTCGAGGTGGAGCCATGAGGACGAAGATCCGGCGCCGGCGTACGAGGACCGGGGTCCGCTGGTACGTCTCCACGGTCAACGCCGCCGGGGTCGAGGAAGGCCACGGAGGCTACCGGACCCGCGCCGAGGCCAAGCAGGCGGCCGCCCAGCTCGTGGCCGACGCGGCGGCGGGCAGGTACGTCCCTCGCTCCCGGCGCACGGTCGGGTCGTGGCTCAGCGAGTGGTTGGCGAAGCGCGAGGCCTCGGGGAAGGTCGCACCGTCCACGCTCGAGTCCTACTCCTGGGCCGTCCAGGCGTGGATCGCCCCCCGGATCGGGGCCGTCCCCCTGCAGGAGCTCACCGCGGCCGACCTCGAGCGGCTCTACGCCGAGCTCCGGGCCGGGGGCGGCAGAGCGGGACGGGGTCTCTCCCCCAAGAGCGTCCGAAACGTGCACGCGCTGCTCTCGAAGGCGCTCGCCGATGCCGTCCGCGCCGGCCATGTGGCCGCCAACGTGGCGACCCTCGCGGAGCGGCCCGAGGCCACCCGTCGGGAACGTGAGGCCTGGACGGTCGCCGAGGCAAGGCGGTTCCTCGCCGTCGCCGACCAGGATCGCCTCGCCGCGGTCTGGCGCCTCATGCTGGCCGCCGGGCTCCGCCGCGGCGAGGTCCTCGGGCTCACGTGGGACGACCTCGACCTCGACTCGCGCTCGGTGGCCGTCCGCCGGCAGGTCCTCCTGCGGGGGCGCTCCACGCGGACGGCGCCTCGGCTGTACGTGCGGCAGACGACAAAGGGACGCCGACCGCGCACGATCCGCTTCGACGAAGCCACGAGGGCGGCGCTCAAGGCCTGGAGAGCGGCCCAGGCCGGGGACAGGCTGGCCTTCGGCCCGAGGTGGCGCGCGGACGGTGGGCTCGGTATCGATGCGCCGTGGGTCGTGACCGAGGCCGACGGGAAGGTGGTTCACCCCGACACCCTCCACGACCGGTTCCTGCGCCTCGTGGAGCGGGCCGGGGTGCGCAGGCTCGTCCTGCACGGCACCCGCCACTCGTTCGCGACGATCGCGCTCGCCGCCGGCGTCCGACCGGACGTCGTCTCGCGCGCTCTCGGGCACGCGAGCACCGGGTTCACGCTCGACGTCTACGTCCACCCCTCCGGGGAGGAGGAGCTCGCAGCGGCCGACGTCGTGGGCGCCGCGCTGGAGGACCGGCACCCCCCCGTGGAAGGCGTCCCGTGACCTCCTGGGGGAACGCTGGGGGAACGCCGAGGCGCCGGAGGACCCGGCGCCTCGTGTTTTCCCAGCTAGGACTCGTCGCGGGGGCAGGATTTGAACCTGCGACCTCTGGGTTATGAGCCCAGCGAGCTACCGGACTGATCCACCCCGCACCCCGATACTACCGGACCGCGTCAACCGCCGGCTGGTCACCCCTCCAGCCGGAACGAGAGGTCGGCGGGGACCTCCGCCACGTCCATCTGGGCCTTCTGGAGCCGCCCCGAGTAGTCCCAATTCATGGCCTGCCACCGCGTGAACTGGTCGAGGACCCAGATCCCGGCCTGGCGGCTGCCGTTCCCGCTCTTGCCGTTGCCCCCGAACGGGAGATGGGCCTCCGCGCCGGACGTCGAGTTGTTCACCGAGACCATCCCGGCCGAGATCCCCTCCCGGAACCGGAACGCGTGGAGGGGGTCCCGGGTGTAGATCGAGGACGACAGCCCGTACCCGTGGCCGTTCGCCAGCTCCAGGGCCTCCTCGAACGTCCCGAACGTGGCCACGCCGACGATGGGGCCGAACGTCTCCTGCCTGTACAGGTCGTCCTCCATCGTCACCCCGTCCACGATCGTCGGGTGGTAGTAGAGGCCGGCCTCCGGATCGCCGACGAACCCCTCCCGGGGGTTCCCCCCGGTGATCCGCCCCACGCCGGAGGACCCCAGCACGCGGTGATGCGGGCCGATCCACCCCAGCCAGCGCTCGAAGCGCTCCGCGAACCGCCGGTTCAGCATCGGCCCGTACAGCACCTCCGCCATCGGGTCGCCGATCGGGGCCTCCTCCACGGCCTTGGCCAACCGGGCCAGCAGGTCGTCGTGGACGCTCTCGTGGACGATCAGCGTGCCGAGCGACGTGCACCGCTGCCCGGCGGTCCCGAACCCGCTGAAGAGCGCGCCCTCCACCGCGAGGTCCAGGTCGGCGTCGGGCATCACCACCATGGGGTTCTTCCCGCCCAGCTCGAGGCAGGGCGACTGGAGATGGCGCCCGCAGAGCTCGCCGATCCGGCGGCCCACGTCGGTGTTGCCGGTGTACCCCACCTTGTCCACGAGCCCCTCGTCGAGGGCCCGGCCCAGCCCCTCGAACGTCGTCTCCCCGTCCGCCAGCACGACGTTGCAGACGCCTTCGGGGAGCCCGGCGTGGAGGAAGAGCTCGCTGAACGCGTCGGCGATCGCCGCCGTGTACTCGGCCGGCTTCCACACCACCGCGTTCCCGCAGAGGAGCGCCGGCACCAGGTACCAGGACGGCACGGCCACGGGGAAGTTCCCGGCGGTGATCACCGCCGCCACGCCCACCGGCACCCGGAACGTGAACAGCTGCTTGTCCGGGAGCTCCGAGGGCACGGTCTGCCCGTACAGCCGCCGCCCCTCGGAGAGGAAGAAGGCGCACGTGTCGATGACCTCCTGGACCTCCCCCAGCGACTCCCGGTAGGGCTTGCCGATCTCCCGGGTGACGAGGCGGGCCAGCGCCTCCTTGTTCTCCTCCACCAGCCGGCCGAGGTGCTGGATGGCCCGCCCCCGGATCGGCGCGGGGACGCGGGCCCACGCCCGCTGGGCCTCCCGGGCCGCCCGGCAGGCCCCCACGAACGTCGCGGCGTCCGCCAGGAGGACCTCCGCCACCTCCTCCTCTAGGCGGGCGGGGTTCACCGTCGTGATCCGTCCCCCGGGGGCCTCCTCGGTCCGCCGGCCGCCGACGATGCTCGAGACGGTCCTGGGCATGGCTGCCTCCTCGCTCCTCCGCTCCTCCCTAGTGTGCCCCTGCCCCGTCGGTCCCGGCGAGGCAGGACGTCAGGGGGAGGGCGACGCCCCGGGGGCCCCGACCCCCGGCGTCCCCTCCCGCGGCCGACCCCCACCGGTCAAAGCGCGGGCCTGCTCGATGGCCTGTCGGGCCGCCTCGATCTCCGACTGGTAGGCGGCCAGGTCGCCCGCCCGGAGGGCCTCCTCGGCCGCCTGGAAGTGCTGCGCCGCCTGGTCCAGGAGGGCCGCCACCTGCTCCCGCACGGTCCCCCCGGTCGGGCCTCCGGGCCCCTCCGGGGGCGCCCCGGCCACCACCTCCGCCACCGCCTCCCGCAGCGTCGCGCCGATCCCGATCGTGCCGCCGTTCACCACGACCACCCGCTTGAGCTCGGGGATCGCGTTCTCCACGTTCGACTGGACGTACACGGGCTGCACGTACAGGATCGACCCGCCGATGGGGATGGGGAGGAAGTCCCCGAACAGCACCCGGGAGCCGCCCCGGCTGAGCAGCGTGCGCTCCGCCGAGAACGTGGCATCGGCGTTGATCCTCCCGAAGACCTGCACCGGGCCGTCCACGTTCCGCCCGGTGGGGAACTCGAACACGATCAGCCCGCCGTAGTCCCCGGGGTCAGACCGGGCCGCCATCCACCCCACCATGTTCTGCCGCCCCTCCGGCACGAAGGGGATGATCAGCACGAACTCCTCCTCCGACTCCCCCGGGAGCCGCATCAGGAGGTAGAAGGGGCGCATCGTGTCGGCGACCAGGGTCCCCGTGGCCTCGTCCCGCCGCTGCGTCGTGGGGTCGGTGGGGACCGTCCAGAAGTCCTGCTTGCGGTAGAACTCGTCGGGGTCCGTGACGTGGTAGTTGCCGAACTGGTGGGCCTGGACGCGGAACAGGTCCTCCGGGTACCGGAAGTGCGCCACGAGCTCCGGCGGGGCCGAGGCCAGGTCCGTGAACAGGCCGGGGAAGGCTCTCCGCCAGACCTGGACGATCGGATCGGAGGGGTCCGCCACGTAGTACGTCACGGTCCCGTCGTAGGCATCCACCACGGCCTTCACCGAGTTGCGGACGTAGTTGGCCACGCCCCCCAGCTCGTAGGGGGCGTCGTTCCCCAGGATGGCCGAGAGGTCCATCTGCTGGGAGTACGGATAGGCAGCCGTCGTCGTGTACGCGTCCCAGATCCACACCAGGCGGCCGTCGACGATCGCCGAGTAGGGGTCGCCGTCGAAGAGGAGGAAGGGCGCGGCCCGGGGCACGCGGTCGGTGATGTCGCGGTGGATCATGATCCGGCTGTCGGCGCCGATCAGCCCGGAGATCAGCAGGTTGACGTCCCGGTAGCGCCAGGCGAGCAGCAGCCGCTGGAGGAAGCTCCCCACCGGGATCCCGCCCCGGCCATCGTAGGTGAACCGCTGCTCCCCGGCCCCCGGCCCGCCCTCGTAGTCCAGCTCCCGCGTCCCCGTGTTCACCACGACGAACGGGACGTCGTCCACCTCCCCGTAGTAGATCCGGGGCTGCGTGAGGGGAGGCTCCCCGACGGGAGGGATGTCGCGGAGCGTGAAGACCGGCGCGCCCTCGGCGGTCGCCGTGTTCGCCTGCGCCACGACGGCCCCGAACCCGTGCGTGTACACGAGGTGGGTGTTCTGCCAGGTCCGCCCGCCCGTGGGGATCTGGGCCTGGCTCACCTCCCGGGGGGCGAGCATCACGACCCGCCGCTCGCCCCCGATCGCGTAGCGGTCCACGTCCACGTCGCGGAAGTCGTAGTACTGCCGGATCCGCTGGAGCGACTGGAACGCGTCCTGCAGGACGGTCGGCCGCCACAGCCGGACGTTGTCGATCGTGACCGCGCTCCCCTCCACCTCCTCCGGGGTCACGGCCCCCGCCACGTCCCGCTCCTGGACCTCGACGTCCTCGAGCCCGAAGGCCCGCCGGGTGAACTCGATGTTCCGCTGGATGTAGGGCCGCTCCCGCTGCTGCTCCTGCGGAGCGACCGAGAACCGCTGCACCCCGGCCGGGATCGCGGCCCCCACGACGATCGAGACCAGGGCCAGCAGGCCGAGCCCCACGACCGGCAGCGCCCACCCCCGGCGCCAGATGTTCACCAGGAACAGGACGGCGCAGACGACCGCGATCACGACGAGGAGGCGGAGCGCGGGGAGCTGGGCCTTCACGTCCGTGTACGACGCGCCCGTCACCACCCCCCGGGGGGAGGTCAAGAGGTCGAACTGCCCCAGCCGGTAGCCCCAGGCCTTGGTCAGCATGATGAGCCCCAGGAGGACCGACAGGTGGGCCTTCACCTGCGGCGTGACCTTCTCCGCCACCGCGCCGGGCCGGATCCCGCCCCAGAGGTAGTGCCCGACGGCGGTGATCACGAGGACCCCCACCAGGGCCGAGAACAGCCACCCCTGGACGAACTCCAGCCAGGGCAGGGTGAACACGTAGAAGGCCGGGTCCCGGCGGAACAACGGGTCCACCGTGCCGAAGGCCACCCCGCCCGCGTTCCGCCAGAGCAGGAACGTCGACCACCGCGC
>DATLZP010000334.1:0-8170 GCA_035573935.1 Actinomycetota bacterium | reverse complement strand
AGGGCCAGGCCGAGCAGGAGCACCGAGCCGAACGTGCAGAGCAGCGCGAGGACGAGGAACGCCGTGCTAGACATCGAGCCGCACCAGCCGCTTGATCCAGACGAACCCCAGCGCGAGCAGGCTCACGCCCGTGATCAGCATGACGAAGCCCACCCGCGTCGTGTACAGGAGGCTGATGTACTCCCGGTTCACGGCCAGCATGTAGACCGTGAGCAGGATGGGGAGCGCGATCAGCACGTACATCGAGATCTTCCCCTCGGTCGTGAGCACGTCCACCTCCCGGAGCAGCTCATCGCGCTCCCGCACCGTGTGGGCGACCGTGTCCAGGATCTCGGCCAGGTTCCCCCCGACCTCCCGCTGGATGTTCACGGCCAGGACCGCCCACCGGAAGTTGTCGCTCCCCACGCGCTCCGCCATCGCGTTCAGCGCCTCCTCGACGTTGCGTCCCAGGCGGATCTCGGCGATCGTCCGGTTGAACTCGCCGGCGGCGGGCTCGGGGATCTGCTTGGCCACCGTGTCGAGGGCCTGGAGGAAGCTGTAGCCGGCCCGGAGCGAGCTGGCCATGATGTTCAGCACCTCCGGCAGCTGGCGGTTCAGCTTGTCCTTGCGGCCCTGGAGCTTCCGCGACAGCAGGGCCCAGGGGGCCAGGGCGCCGGCCGCCGTGAACACCAGGATCAGCACGAGGTTCTGGAACAGCAGGAGCGACACGAGCGCGCCGGCGAGCGCCCCGATCACGGTGGCGGCCACGAACTCCCCGGCCCGGAGGGGCAGGCCGGCCTGCTCCAGCTTGTGGTCGAGCATCCCGGCGAAGCCGCCGACCTCCGCCACCCGCTCGCCGACCTGGACCATCTGATCGGGGATCCAGGTCACGCTCACCCGCTCCCCCTCGGAGACCGCGGCGGCGTGGGGCCGGGCAACGGCCGTCATCCGGGCCGCCGCCTCCCGCTCCCGACGCACCCGGACGCTCGTGCCCACCAGCATCACGGCCAGCAGGAAGGCCGCCCCGAACACGAGGAACACGACCACGGCCATCCCCCACGCCCCGCGGAGCAGCGGCTCGGCGGGCTCCACGGTGGGGGGCGGCCCGGCCGGCCGGGGCTTCCTCGGGGCCAGGGTCAGCACCTCGCCCGTGGCGAAGCCGGGCCCGGTGACCTGGAGCGCCAGCTCGCTGCCGAACGGCGAGGTCGAGGTGTAGGTGGCGACGTACTGGCTGGAGAGCTGGGAGGCGATCGCCTCGTACAGGCTGGACAGCTCCGCCAGCTGGCCGGAGGAGTACGTCCCGCCGGTGTTGTCGGCCAGGCGTCGCATCGTGACCACGTCGGCCTCGCCGCCCCGGAACGCCACCGAGTAGATCGTGGCCCGGGCCCGCTCCGCGGCGGCCTGGGCGTCGGAGAGCCGGATATCGCCCACGTTGTTCGGGCCGTTGGCCAGCAGCACGATGTTCCGCTGGCCCTCGCCCTCGAACATCCCCGCGGCCTGCACCAGCGCGTCGAACAGGGCGGTGCCCGGCGCCACCTCCAGCCCCCGCTGCAGCTCGGCCCGGACCGCCTCCAGGTTCGGCGTGAGCGGGGTGACCACCTCCACGTCGCCGGAGAACGTGAGGACGCCGACCCGGCTCCCCGGCGGGAGCCCGTCCACGAAGGCCCGGGCGGCGGCCAGCGCCTCGTCGATCTCCTCCCGCATGCTGAGGGAGACGTCGATGGCGAGCACGGCGTCGATCTGGGTCGTGGACTCCGCGATCGGCTGGACCCTGAGGTCGTTCACCGGGGCGCCGTTCTCCGTCACCTGGACCGCGGCGGGGTCCAGCTGCTGGCCGGGCACGGCGAACGTCACGGTGACCGTGGGGAAGCGCCGGGTGTCGGTGCCGGTGATCCGGGCCGCCTCCTGCTGGGCCCCCGCCGGCACCGCCCACCCCGCCGCCCCCAGGGCGGCCAGCGCCGCGGCGAGGAGGATGCGTCGGCTCACGCCACCCCCCGCTGCTCCGGGCTGAAGATCTCCGCGTCCACGTACACGCCCTTGTCCTGGAGGTCGTCGAGGAACGTGGGGCGCAGGCCGGTGGCCTTGAGGCGACCCCGGAACCGCCCGCTCTCGTCGATCCCCGCCGACCAGTCGAACAGGAAGATGTCCTGGAGCGTGATGACGTCGCCCTCCATCCCCACGATCTCGGTGATGTGGGTGATGCGCCGGGACCCGTCCTTCAGGCGGCCCTGGTGCACGATCAGGTTGAGGGCCGAGGAGATCTGCTCCCGGATGGCCCGCACGCCGAGGTCCATCCCGGCCATCAGGACCATCGTCTCCAGGCGCGACAGCGCGTCCCGCGGGGAGTTCGCGTGGATCGTGGAGATCGACCCGTCGTGGCCGGTGTTCATGGCCTGGAGCATGTCCAGGGCCTCGCCGCCCCGGACCTCCCCCACCACGATCCGGTCGGGCCGCATCCGCAGGGAGTTCCGGACCAGGTCGCGGATCGTGACCTCCCCCCGGCCCTCGATGTTCGGCGGGCGGTACTCGAGCCGCACCACGTGGGGCTGCTGCAGCTTGAGCTCCGCCGCGTCCTCGATCGTGATGATCCGCTCGTCGTCGGGGATGAACGAGGAGAGCACGTTCAGCGTGGTCGTCTTCCCGGCGCCCGTCCCCCCCGAGACCAGGATGTTGATCCGGCCCCGGACGCAGGCGTCGAGGAACCGCGAGACCGGCGAGGTCATCGTGCCGAACTCGATCAGGTCCTCGGCCTGGTACGGGTCGGCGGCGAACTTCCGGATCGTGAGACAGGGCCCGTCGATGGCGAGCGGCGGGATGATCGCGTTCACCCGGGAGCCGTCGGGGAGGCGGGCGTCCACGTAGGGCGAGGCCTCGTCGATCCGCCGCCCCACCTTGGCCACGATCTTGTCGATCGTCCGGCGGAGCTGGCCCTCGTCGTGGAACTTCACGCCGGTCCAGTAGAGCTTCCCGCCCCGCTCCACGTAGATCGTGTCCCAGTTGTTCACCATGACCTCGGTGACCTCCGGGTCACGGACGAACGGCTCGAGCGGCCCGAGCCCGAGGACGCTGTCCCCGATCTGCCGGACGATCAGGAGCTTCTCCTGCGCGGAGAGCGGGACCTCCTCCTCGTCCAGCAGCTCCCGGAGGCGCTGGTGGACCATGCCCTCCAGCTCCGTGTCCGAGATCGTGGAGTCGTACAGCCGGGGCCCGAGCGACTCCACGAGCCGCTCCTGGACCCGGGTGCGGACCTCCGTCAGGCGGTCCTTCTTCTGGGTCTGGGCGAGCCTGTCTGCCAGGGACATCTGAGGCCTCCTACGTCCGTCCGAACAAGCGGCGCTTCTTCACGGTCGCGGCGACCTCCTCGAGCGACTCGGCGCCCGTGAACCGGGCGGCGAGCCGACGGATCGCGTCGGCCACCGGGGAGCTCGGCTCGTCCAGCACGACCGGCCGGCCCTTGTTCAGGGCCATCGGGACGAGCCGGCTGGACGGGATCATCGCGTCCACCTGGATCTTCATCACCCGCTCGACGTCGCTCGCCTCGAGGCCCACCTTCGAGTCGGCCCGGTTCAGCACGACCCGGAACCGATCGCGGGGAATCCCAATCGCGAGCAGCGTGTCGAGCGCCTTCGACAGGTGCTTCACCCCCACCACGTCGAGGGCGGTCACGAGGATGATCGTGTCGGAGAGGTCGAAGCAGACCAGGGCCGCGTCTGAGTAGTCCACCGACGCGTCCACCACGACGAAGCCGAACTCGTTCCGGAGGGACCGCAGGAACTTGCCCACCGCCTCGCCGGCCGGCGCCTCGGCGGTGGGGTCGGGCGGGGCGGCGAAGCCCCACAGGCGATCCCCCAGCTTCCGCCCTCGGCTCCGGATCATCTCGCCGTCGGTCATCTCCCCGATCTCCATCAGGTCGCCGATCGACCCGCTGGGCTCGGTGCCGAAGTAGGTGAAGACGTCGCCCATGTCGATGTCGAGGTCCACGACCGCGACCTCCTTGTCGCGCACCGACTGGGCGAGGGCGGTGGCCAGGTTCGAGGTGAGGAACGTCTTCCCGCTCCCCCCCTTCGAGGAGAAGACCGACAGGATCTTCCCTCGCTGCTTGGGCGCGACGACCGTGGAGCCCAGCTGGCGGAGGTTCGTGGCCCAGGTGATGGCCCGCTCCACGGCGTCGCGGAGCTCCTCGGTCCCCTGGGTGAGGTCCACGACGTCCCGGATCCCGGCCCGCATCGCCGCCGGGAGGAGCCCGTTCCACGTGTGGTCCCGGACCAGCACGATGGCCGTGGCCGGCGCCGAGCGGCCGACGAACTCGGCCAGGCCGAGCGCGTCGGGCTCCTTCACCTCGGGCGAGAGCACGAGGACGTCGATCGGCTGGGGGGTGCTGATGATCAGCTCCTCCGCGGCGGTGCAGCTCTGCACCCAGCCGATCTCCTCCGGCTCGACCTCGAGGGACCGGGCCAGCTGCTGGCGGAACGACTGCGGCGTCCCGACGGCGACGACGGTGGGTTCGTTCGTCACTTGCTCCTCTTCGCCAGCTGGAGGAAGTCCACGGGCGGCGGGGCCTCGACGGCCTCGAAGTCCTCGGGCGCGACCAGGCCGAGCCAGAGCGTCCCGTTCTGCTGCGCGAAGACGATCTTCTGGGCGTCCACCGGCAGCAGCTCCAGGGTGACCAGGGCCCCCTGGTCACCGCCCTCCTCGCCCTGGGCCACGCCGGGCCGCAGCACGTCGAGGACGCGCACCTCGTCGACGAGCGGGAACACCACGCCGGGGATCCCCCGGACCTGGGTCGCGGTCGCGCCGCCCCCTCGGAGGGAGCGGGCGTCCACCCCGGCGAACGAGCCGTAGATCGTCACGTGCGCGCCGCGCTGCAGGGCCGGGCCCACGAGCTGCTCGGCGGACAGCGACACCGTCACCGCCTGGTAGCCCGGGGTGAGTCCGAGCGCGCCGCCCGGGAGGGCTCCGCTGGACAGGCGCTGCGTGGGGATCTGCTCCCCGGCCAGGATCGCCGAGGTGGCCGTCTGGCCCCGCAGCTGCGACAGGTCGGTCACCGCCCCGGCCACGACCGCGTCCCGCGGCACCTCGAGCTCCCGGAACGCCCCCTGCTGGATCAGGGGGTCGAGCTCGGTGCCGGCCGGGATGTCCTGGGTGGGGACGATGACCCGGACCAGCTCCCCGCCGGTCCGCGCCTCCTGCTGGACGCCCTGCACGTACAGGAACACCGCGGCGGTGGCGCCCGCGGCCAGCAGGAACGCCAGCACGACGACCAGTCCTCGCGATCTCATGTCTTCTCCCTTCGGCTCACCTCGGGTGGAACCTTACGCCTGGGGCGGGTTGGAGCACGGCGATCCGGCCGGCTCCCCCAGCGGGTCGCACAGGCGGACGCCCCGCGACCCGAAGTCCGTCGGACAATCCGACCCGATGCACACCGGCCCCTCGATCGTCTCGACCCCGTGGTACTCGAGGACCAGGCACACCGCGTTCGGATCGGCCGGGCGCACGCCGCACGCTCCGGCCGTACCACCCTCGTTCCAGTCGAACGCCACGCGCACCCGGTTCACGGCGCTGGAACGGACCCAGGTGATCACGTGCGTGGACGGGTCGTACGTGTAGTCCGCGCCCGGCCCCTGGACGCAGCAGGAGCTCCCCTGCTGGAGCTGGAGGTTGGCGATCGAGTCCACGCCGTTCGGGTTCGTCCCACCCGACAGGTCCGCCGGGTACCCGCAGAGCGAACCCCATCCGTCGAGATCGACCGTCATGCCGGGCCTGAAGTCCACCCGCTGGTCGCAGCTCCCGCGCACGCCCGGGCTCCCGATCGCCGCGGGGTCGTTCCCCCGGTAGACGTCGGTGACGTAGCCGGTGAAGAAGCCGACCACGCAGGCCTTCTCCTTCCCGCTGGTCCGGACCATGCAGTTCGGGTCGTTGATGGGGAACGTCTCCGGGACGGCCTCGGGGTTCGTGTCGGGGGCGTCGTCGTCCCGGGACACCAGGGCGTCGAACCACGTATCGTTCCGGTGACCGCTCGTGAAGCAGATGTAGATCCGGTCGGTCCCCTGGATCGTGACCGCCCCCGTCTCCCGGATCCAGTCGTCGAGGTCCGAGCTCCCGGCGGCGGGGCAGGATTCATCCGCTCCCTCCGGGTAGGGGTGGACCCCGCCCGGCCCGATGTTCAGGAACCCGTAGTTGCTGGCATCGCCGAGGTCGTGGTCGCTGCTCGGGTCGTACCAGTAGGCGCACGGCTGCCCCTGCTCCTCCTCCAGGCAGGGGAGGACCGAGAGCGGGCTGAGCGGGAACTCGACGGGCATCACGTTGGCCCCGCTCACCGGCCCCCACAGCGCGTGGGCCACCGCGTTCACGTCGGTCTGGTCGGGGAAGCCCAGGACGGGGGCGAACGGCAGGTCCTGCTCGTCCACCCCGTGCACCGTCACCGCCCCGGACGCGTCGGTCCCGCATCCCGGGGTCGTGGCGAACCCGGCCATCGTCGCCCCGCCCAGGTTGGCCAGGAGGTACTGCTGCGCCCACGTCCGGGCGTTGGCGAAGTCGTCCTCGTCGGCGCACGCCTCGGCGGCGACGAGCGCGGCGGCGTCGGTGCCCCGGACGACCTGGCGCTTCTTGCTCACCAGGCCGCCCACGTCGACGGCCAGGGCGACCATCCCGAACAGCGCCACCAGCAGGATCGTGACGAGCACGGCCGTGACGCCGCGCTCGTCCCGGGACCGCGCACGCACCCGCTCCGTCACTCGCATCGGAACACCCCGCGGATCGTCACGTTGAACGTGAGGGCCGGGACGAGGGGGAGCACGATGTTGAACGGCTGGACCCAGCTCACCGTGACCCGGTCGCCCCGGGTGGCATCCGAGCACGGGGGATCCCCGGCAGCGCTCCCCGGCTCGCCCACGAGGATGCTGATCGCGCTGGGGGACGGCATCTCCCCGTCGTAGGGACTGGCGGCGTCGTAGGCGCGGTCCTTGACATCCGCCTGGCTGGCCCGGACCGCCGCCAGCCGCGCCGCCTCCCGGGCCGCCCCCTGGTAGACCTGGTACCGGCTGAAGAACAGACCGAACGCGATGATGCCGAAGACCAGCATGAAGAGCAGGGAGACGACGATCGCGAACTCGACCGCCGCCGCCCCTCGCTGGCCCCGCCTCAGGGAGCTCCACACCGTCGTCATCCGCCGCATCCTACGCCTCCGAGGTCCCGGGGCCCCCGCCCCCGGCGCTTCTCCGGCACTCCACCCCCCTCGTGGCTTCGCCGGCCCCTCGCTCCCTCGCCTCCCCTGGCGGGAGAGCGAGCGGCCGGCGACCGGCCGCTCTGGTGCATCCGGTGGCTAGCTGCCGCCGCTGGTAGCCCCACCGATCGTCTGGGCAACCGTGTTGAACGTGTTGCTGGCGTTCCGGCCGAGCAGCGCGACCGCCACGATGATGACGGCCGCGATCAGGGCCACCATCAGCGCGTACTCGACCGCGGTGGCGCCCCGCTCGTCGCGCACCCTCGTGAGCCAGGCGACGGCCTTGGCCTGCAGGCGAAGGAGCATCCATCCACCTCCCTTCTCGGACGAACGGCCGAACGATCTCCGTGTCACGGGATCCGTCCTGCCTGGCCGCCAGGGTACGGTGCCCCCCCGCGGGCGCGGTATTCCGACTTTCCCGGAGCGCCGCTACGTAGGACTACGTAGCCGCGAGGAAGAGCTCAGCCCGGCCGCCCCGCAGCCGATGACCCCTAGGATGGGCCAGATGATCGAGGTCCTCGCCGCACGGCGGGCCCGGGGGAGGCTGACGTTGGCCGCGCTCTGGGCCATCGTGGGCGGCGGGCTGCCGGCGATCGCCTCGCTCGGGGTCGGGATCTCGACGATCGACCTCGCGTACCAGATCCGGGCCGGACGGATCATGCTCGCCACCGGGGATCTGGTGGCCCATGATCCCTTCGCGTTCACGACGGCGGGCCGCCCGTGGCTCAACCAGCAGTGGGGGGCCCAGATCCTGTTCGCGTGGGTGTACGGGGCCGGGTCGTGGCTCGGGCTGGCCCTGCTGAGAGCGGCCTTGCTCGCCGGCACGTTCCGGCTCCTCTACGACGTGTTCCGGCGGCGCGGTCTCTCCGATCGCGGCGCGGCCGCCCTCTGCGTGGCGGTGTTCGTCGTGGGTGCCCCCGGGCTCGGGCTCCGGCCGCAGACGTTCGGCCTCTTGTTGTTCGCGCTCGT
>DATLZP010000333.1:0-2155 GCA_035573935.1 Actinomycetota bacterium | reverse complement strand
ACCCCAGACGGTAGAGGTGCAGCTTCACGCTCCTTCACCCCTTTCCCGGGCTCGCCGGGCACCGGTGGTTCGGCCGCCGGTGCGTCGGTCTACCTGCCTCGTCCCTTATCGGCATCCAGGGGGGCTTCCTTGACCCCCTGGGGGACACGAGGTCCGGCCATCACGCTACAGGCCGCTCCCCCGGCCGCGCCTCGGGCATCCGGGCCTTTTCGCGAGCCCCCATCCCGGGGGATGGCGGATGGGCCTGGACCTAGGCCGAACGGGGGAGGGCCCGTGCGGAACGGGGGATGGCGGGGGCCGGCCGGTCGGTGCTACTCATGTCCGGTCCCCGGAGGGCCGATGCTCCTGCCAGGAGGCGCCGTGCTGCTCGTCCTGTTCGTCGCCGTGGCCACGCTCGCGGTCCCGCTGTTCCGGGGCCGCCTGCTCCGGCTGGCCGAGGTCCGGTTCAGAGGGACGTGGCTCCTCGGGCTGGCCCTGGGCATGCAGCTGTGGATCCTCACGATCGCCCCCGGCCCCCGGACCCCGGCCCGGGAGGCCGCGTACGTCGCCACCTACGTGCTCGCCATCGGGTTCCTGTTCCTGAACCGGCGGATCCCCGGCTTCTGGCTGGTGGGGATGGGGGCGGTGATGAACCTGGCGGCGATCGCGGCGAACGGCGGCGTGATGCCGGCCGCCGAACACGCCCTGGCCCGGGCCAACCTCCCGCTCGAGGTCCCCCGGTTCTTCACGAACTCCATGCCGGTCGAGCACCCCAGGCTCGCGTTCCTGGGCGACATCTTCGCCGTCCCCGCCTCCTGGCCGTTCTCCAACGTGTTCAGCGCGGGCGACGTGTGCATCGCGCTGGGGGCCGCCCTGGCCATCCACCGGATCTCGGGATCGCACCTGCTGCCCTCCGGGGCCGGCCAGTTCGTGGGGCTGCTCCGGGAGCGGAGCTACCGACGGCTGTGGGCGGCCCAGGGGATCTCCAACCTCGGGGACTGGGTCTACGCGCTCGCCGTGGCCGCCACGCTCTCCGACCGGGTGGGCGGGCCCCAGCTCGCCACGTCGCTCTCGATCCTGCTGATCGCGCAGGTCGCACCGGCGGCCGTGTTCGGGGTGCTCTTCGCCGGGCCCCTGGTGGACCGCCGATCACGCCGGGGGCTCATGATCTGGGCCGACGTCCTCCGGGCGGTGGCCGTGGGCTCGCTCCTCGTCTCGCCGGCCCCCTCCCCCGGCCACTTCTACGCGGTGGCCGCGGCCCTGGGCCTGTTCGGCGCCGCGTTCCAGCCCAGCCTCATGGCCTCGATCCCCAACGTCGTCCCCCGGGACCGGGTGGTGGCGGCGAACGCGCTGGTGGCCGCCACCTACCACCTGGCGGTGATGGCCGGGCCCGCCCTCGGCGCGTTCCTCGTGGGCGCTCTGGATCCTCGACCCGTGTTCGGGCTGAACGCCGCATCGTTCGTGCTCTCTGCCGCCCTGATCGTGGGGACCCGGCTGCCGCGCCCGGCCCGCCCCGACGCGGAGGCCGCGCCGCTCCGGGACCTCCGGGAGGGGATGCGGTACATCCTGGTCACGCCGCTCGTCCGCGGGGTGCTCGTCGTCACGGGGATCGTCATGCTGGCCGCGGCGACCAAGGCGCCGCTCGAGCCGCTCTTCGTCCGCGACGTCCTCACGCCCCAGGGGGACTTCGCCGACCGGGCCCGCGTGCTCGGGATGATCACCACGGCGTGGGGGCTCGGCATGCTCCTGGGATCGGTGGGGGCCCCGGCCCTCGCCAGGCGATGGCACCGGGAGCACCTCCTGCCGGCCTCGATCGCCGTGGTCGGCCTGGCGGTCCTGGCCGTATCCCGGACCACCGACTTCCAGACCGTCCTGCTGGCCTGGCTGGTGGCCGGGGCGGCGAACTCGGTCGGGAACGTCTCCTATGAGTCGCTGCTCCAGGAGCGCACCCCCGACGCCTTCCGGGGGCGGGTGTTCGCCGCCTCGGAGGCCGTCCTGGACGGCTCCTACCTGGCGGGGGCGTTCCTGGCGGGGATGCTCGGGGTCTGGCTCGGGGCGAGCGGCGCGTTCCTCGTCTCGGGGGTCATCCTGCTGTCGGCGGCGATCCTGGCCCGGGCGGTCCTGCCCGCGCCCCGGCGTCCCCGACCCGTGCCCGCCCCCGCCCAGGGCGCGACGG